>JBKJRE010000071.1:0-5937 GCA_046594775.1 Rhizobiaceae bacterium
ATAAGGGGCGAGCTTGCCCGCTTCGCGCAGCGCAACGACACTGTGCCGATGTCGGCGATTCGCGGGCCGGGCGCCATGGTGGCCTTCGACATTGTGAAGTCGCGCGGCGCAGACGAGCCCGATGCCGATGCTACCAAGCGGGTGACCGCTGCGGCGCTAGATGAAGGACTGGTGCTGCTTTCCTGCGGCGTGCATGCCAACACGATCCGCATCCTCATGCCGTTGACCATCTCGGACGAGATTCTCGCCGAAGGCATGGGCAAGCTGGAACAGGCCCTGGTGACGGCGAACGGCTGAACCGGAACGGTTCGAAGAGGACCGGCCTACAAGCGTCAGGCAACCACGATCGGGGTTTTGCCGGACACGCGGTTGAACAGGTCGATCACGTCCTGATTGATCATGCGGACGCAGCCCGACGACATGGCCTGACCGATCGTCCACCATTCGGGCGAGCCGTGAACGCGAAAGCCAGTGTCCCGGCCGTCCTTGAAGATATAGAGCGCGCGGGCTCCCAACGGATTTTCCAGACCACCCGGCTGGCCGCCGCGCCACTTCTCAAGTTCGGGCTTGCGGGCGATCATTTCGGGTGGGGGCGTCCAGGTCGGCCATTTTTTCCCATACTGGATGTTGGCGCGACCGGACCACAAGAAGCCCTCGCGCCCGATGCCGACGCCATAGCGCAGGGCGTCGCCGCCAGGCTGAACATAGTAGAGATGCCGTTCCTGAAGCCGCACCACGATGGTGCCGGGGGCTTCCCCTGTCGGATCGACGACGATCTGGCGGCGCCACTGGGGCTCGACCTTCTGGTAGGGGACTTCCGGCAAGACGAAGCCATCGTCTGCAAACGATGCATACATCAGTTCCGGCGATGTCACCTGCCGGTCGACGCTGATGCGAGGGCGGATGGTTCCCGTGGTGTAGTCGTCAACCTCGAACTGGGCGATGTCGATGCTGCGCGAGCAGCCGGCCGCAGCCATGACCGCGGTTGATCCGAGTCCGAAAAGGGCGGTTCGGCGTGACAGGATTGCGCGCGGCTGTTCGGCTACGGGCGAAATTGGCGAGAGGCAGGGTTTCGACACGGATACTGTTCCACTCGGCTACCTGTTCCGACGAAGGGCCAGAACTTTCGTCAACTTTAGGCAATCATGGTTGACAAAACGTGAAAGCCTTCACCGCGGGTCCGGCCGCCTTTACAAATGGCGCTGACGGGAGATTTATCTCTCCTTAGAAGGAGTTCGCCATGCCGTTCGAAAATTGGGCAGCTTTTGCCGCCGCCTCCGCGGTTCTTCTGGTCATACCGGGCCCGACGATTCTCCTCGTCGTCTCCTATGCTCTCGGCCAGGGCTGGCGCACCGCGCTGCCGATGGCTTTCGGCGTGGCGCTCGGCGATTTCACGGCGATGACCCTGTCCATGCTGGGCATCGGTGCAATGCTCGCCGCCTCGGCCACGGTATTCACGCTGCTCAAGTGGGTTGGTGCGGCCTATCTGATCTATCTGGGAATCAATCTGTTTCGTGCCGGCGGCAGCCTCGAAGCGCAGCCCAGAACAGACAGATCCTCTGCTGTACGGATGACGGCTCATGCCTGGTTGGTGACCGCCCTCAACCCGAAAAGCATCACCTTCTTCGTCGCTTTCCTGCCGCAGTTCCTCGACCGGCACGGCGATTTCTGGCAACAGATGCTGATCTTCGAGACGACGTTTCTGGCGCTGGCCTTCGCCAATGCCTACGGCTATGCGCTGGCGGCAGCGCGGGCGCGAAATCTGGTGCAAAACCCGCGGGCTATCCGCATTTTCAACCGGACCGGCGGCACGTTGCTGGTCGGCGCGGGCATCGCTACCGTGGCGGTGCGGTCGAGCAACTGACGCGGGAGGGTTTTGGCATGCCAGTCACGGATCAACTCGGACTGACGCTTTCGGGCGCCGATACCGGCCTAGGGCACTATGAGAAGGCATTGCATGAGCTGCAGTGCTATATCGGCGATCCCGTTGCCGCGGTCGACGCGGCGCTGGCCGAGGACCCCGACCTCGTCATGGGGCATGTTCTGAAGGGCTATCTGTTCGGCCTGTCCACCGACCGCGAGGCCGTGCCGATGGTGAAATCCTGCCATGCCTCAGCCGCAGCGCTGCCGACCAGCGCGCGCGAGCGGGGGCATGTTACAGCGCTTGGCCACCTCGCGGACGGCCGCTGGCACGAAGCGGGCCGCGTGCTCGAGGACGTGACGATCGAGGAGCCGCGCGACGCGCTAGCGCTGCTTGTCGGCCATCAGATCGATTTCTTCACCGGCAATGCGCGCATGCTGCGCGACCGCATTGCGCGCGCTCTGCCGGCATGGTCCCCCGGAATGGCCGGCTATCACGCGACGTTGTCCATGCAGGCCTTTGGTTTTGAGGAGATGGGCGACTACGGGCGTGCCGAAGGCCTCGGGCGGCAGGCGATAGATTTGGAACCACGCGATGGCTGGGCGCAGCATGCAGTCGCGCATGTCATGGAAATGCAGTGCCGGCAGCGCGACGGCATCGAATGGATGCGGGCCAATGCAGATGCGTGGACCAATGACAGCTTCTTCCAGGTTCACAATTGGTGGCATCTGGCGCTGTTTCATTTCGAACTCGGTGACATCGACGAGGTGCTCAGGCTTTTCGATACGGAAATCTACGGTCAGCATTCGACGCTGGCCCTGAACATGCTCGACGCTTCGGCCCTGCTTTGGCGGCTCTATCTGCAAGGGGTCGATGTCGGTGATCGCTGGAAGGCTCTTGCCGCCAACTGGACGCCCAAGGCGGCGGATGCAAACTACGCCTTCAACGATATTCACGCCATGATGGCCTTTGTCGGCGCCGGCCTGGCCGAACCGGCGCGGCTCCTGCTCGAAGCCCAGCAGCAGGCCATGGCCGGCGAGGGCGACAATGCAGCTTTCACCAGAGAAGTTGGATACTCGGCAGCGCGGGCCATCAAGGCATTCGGCGAGGGCGATTATGCCACCGTTGTCACGCTGCTGCGCCCGGTGCGCGGTATAGCCTCTCGTTTCGGTGGCAGCCACGCACAGCGTGATGTCATCGACCTGACGCTTATCGAAGCGGCATTCCGATCCGGGGAGGCCGGGCTGGCGGCCGCACTTGCCGCCGAGCGGGCCATGGCAAGGCCCGAGAGCCCGCTTTCGCAATTGTTCGTCAAGCGGGCGGCCCGGATGGAAGCGGCGAAACTCTAGATCTCGATCCTGAACCGATAAGTATGACAATAAGAAAATCGGCGAATTTTTGCGCGTTTCGAAAAAAATGAGGTCCGCAGGCCGTTTGCCGGGTTGCGCCGCGCCGGATTTTGCGTTGTAGGATTTGGCCGGAGGAAGTACGGCGCGGCCCTCGGGCTGTGTCCAACGAGACGATGGGCGACCGGCATATGCCGGAGCGACCGGGAGGATACCATGTATCTGGGCATTGATCTGGGCACGTCGAGTGTCAAGGTGCTGCTGATCGATGCACAGCAGCGAGTCATCGGCTCCGCGACAGCACCGCTTGATGTTTCGCGGCCTCATGCGGGCTGGTCCGAGCAGGATCCGGCCTCGTGGATTGCCGCCACCGCAGCCGCCCTTGCAGGGCTGAAGGCCAAGCACCAGGCAGAGCTTGCCGCCGTCGAGGGCATTGGCCTGTCCGGCCACATGCATGGCGCGACGCTGCTCGATGCCGGCGACAGGGTGCTGCGGCCCTGCATTCTCTGGAACGATACGCGAAGCCACGCCGAAGCCGCCGCGCTGGACGCCAACCCGCTGTTTCGTCAGGTCAGCGGCAACATCGTGTTTCCCGGCTTTACCGCTCCAAAACTCGTCTGGGTGAAGAACAACGAACCCGAGATTTTTGCCAGAGTGGCAAAGGTGCTGCTGCCGAAGGACTTTCTTCGCCTCTGGCTGTCCGGCGAGTACATCTCGGACATGTCGGATTCGGCAGGAACAGCGTGGCTCGACGTAGGCGCACGGCGCTGGTCAGACGAACTGCTGGCGTTTACGGAATTGAGCACAGCGCATATGCCGGCGCTCGCCGAAGGCAGCGCGGTTGCAGGCCGACTGCGTGCGGACCTTGCGTCGAAATGGGGCCTGGCCGCGGGCATTCCGATTGCCGGCGGCGGGGGCGACAATGCCGCGTCGGCCTGCGGGATGGGCACCGTGCGGCCCGGACAGGCCTTTGTCTCGCTTGGTACGTCCGGCGTGATCTTTGCCGCCAATGGTTCCTATCTGCCCAACCCGCAGAGCGCCGTGCACACCTTTTGTCATGCGCTGCCGGATACCTGGCACCAGATGGGGGTGATCCTGTCGGCGACAGACTCGCTGAACTGGCTGTGCGGTATCACGGGCAAGGACGCCGGCGCTTTGACCGACGAACTCGGTGAGACATTGAAGGCACCGACCGGACTCACCTTCCTGCCCTACCTCTCCGGCGAACGCACGCCCCACAATGACGCGGCTATCCGCGGCGCCTTCGCCGGAATTGGCCATGAAGCCGACAGGGCGGCACTGACGCAGGCCGTGGTGGAAGGCGTCGCCTTCGCCTTTCGCGACTGCCTCGAAGCGCTGAGAGCGGCAGGCACCGAGCTTGGCCGCGTCACCGCGATCGGCGGCGGTTCACGCTCTCGGTACTGGCTGCGGACGATCGCGACCGCGCTACAACTTCCGGTCGAGATTCCTGCCGACGGCGATTTCGGCGCAGCCTTCGGGGCGGCGCGCCTGGGTCTGATTGCGGCAAGTGGGGCTGATCCGTTCGCGGTCTGCTCAACGCCTCCCACCGTAGAGACGATCGAACCTGATACTTCCCTGTCGGAAGCCTACGGCGACGCCTATCAGCGCTACCGCTCTCTCTATCCTGCCATCAAAGGAGTCATGTGATGACCAGCGGCTTTTTCGGCGATGTGAAGCCAGTACAATATGAGGGCCCTGAAAGCACGAATCCGCTGGCTTACCGGTTCTACAATCCCGACGAGAAGGTTGCCGGGAAGCGGATGGAGGACCATTTGCGTTTTGCCGTTGCCTACTGGCACAGCTTTGCGTGGCCGGGCGGCGACCCGTTCGGCGGCCAGACATTCGATCGGCCGTGGTTTGGCGATACGATGGAACTGGCCAAGCTCAAGGCCGACGTTGCCTTCGAGATGTTCTCGCTGCTCGGTGTACCCTACTATTGTTTTCACGATGCCGATGTGCGGCCGGAGGCCGACAGCTTCGCCGAAAGCGCTGCCCGCCTCGACGAGATTGCCGACTATTTTGCCGGCAAGATGAAGAAGACGGGCACCAAGCTCCTATGGGGCACGGCCAACCTGTTCTCTCACCGCCGCTACATGTCGGGCGCCGCGACCAATCCTGATCCGGACGTCTTTGCCTATGCCGCGGCAACGGTGAAGAGCTGCATGGATGTCACGAAGCGGCTGAAAGGCGAGAACTATGTTCTGTGGGGTGGTCGCGAGGGCTACGAGACGCTGCTCAACACCGATCTCAGGCGCGAGTCCGAGCAGGCCGGGCGCTTCCTGCAGATGGTCGTCGACTACAAGCACAAAATCGGCTTCAAGGGCACCATCCTGATCGAGCCGAAGCCGCAGGAACCGACCAAGCACCAGTATGACTACGATGTCGCCACCGTCTACGGCTTCCTCAAGCGCTTCGGGCTGGAGAACGAGGTCAAGGTCAATATCGAGCAGGGCCACGCCATCCTTGCGGGTCACTCTTTCGAGCACGAACTGGCGCTGGCCGCCGCACTCGGCATCTTCGGTTCGATCGACATGAACCGCAACGATTACCAGTCCGGCTGGGATACCGACCAGTTCCCCAACAACGTGCCGGAAATGGCGCTGGCCTATTATCAGGTTCTCTCTGGCGGTGGTTTCAAGACCGGCGGCACCAATTTCGATTCGAAGCTGCGCCGCCAGTCGATCGATCCGGCAGACCTCTTGATCGGCC
>JBKJRE010000081.1:0-2919 GCA_046594775.1 Rhizobiaceae bacterium
ACAAAATGGCAAAAAAAACCAATCTCGCAAGCGCGCTTGACGATGTGACCCCCGCGCCAGTCGAGCGCGTTCAGGTCCCACCGCCCATCGCACGCCGCACGCCGGTTATCCCATCGAGGGAAGGAACCGTTCTTGTAGGCGCGCATCTGCCCGCGAAGTATGGGAAGGCGCTTAAGCTGCTTTCGGCAGAAAGCGACCAATCGCAGCGCGACCTACTAAAACAGGCCCTCGACATGCTTTTTGTCGCCAAGGGAACAAACATCTAGGCGTAGACGTGTAAGCGTCTCTACACGTCTACATTGCTAGGTTTGGAGAATTGGGCCGACTCTGGCACCATTCACCCGTCAAACCCAAGTGATTCATCGGAGATTTCAAGGAGGGCCCAGGCCCAGATACACAAAAACCCGCCAAGGGCGGGCTTCTGATAGTCCGGCAAGCCGGGAAGAATTCTGTTGTGGTGACTGAATTCTCCCAAATTTCCGGGTTTTTTGCAAGAAGTTTCTTGCCACGGATTTTTGCGCCCTGCGCTTAGGCCGTGAGCGGCCCACCCCTTTGGCGGTTCATTGCAACCGAAAGGGGGAACCATGTTCCAGACTATAGGCGAAATCGCCTCTATACGGCCCCAGGAGGCCCGTAGGACGCTTCAACCGATCCGGAGGCACTCACGACCCGCCGGACGCTGTGAGGGCGTTTTCTGGCGTCCTGTGAGCCGCAGAGACGTTGAACAGATCAAGCTTGCAGCAAAACGCTACGAGCTGGCGACAAGACAGCCAGGCGCACGAAATGGCGCGCTTGGCTTTGTCGCCCTCGAGGTGCTGGAATATTTCGGCAATTTGGTGAATTTCCGCACCGGCCGGTTAGACCCGTCGCTAGACTTCCTCATGAGGAAGCTGCGCCGATCGCGTGACGCCATTGTGCGGGCGCTCAAGGCGCTACGCGATCATGGCTTTGTGGATTGGCTACGCAGGTTTGAGCCGACTGGCAACGAGGGCAGGGGACCACAGGTCCGGCAGGTCAGCAATGCTTACCGCCTTTCCCTGCCACGTCGCGTTGCGGCGATGATGGGCCGGTTCTTTCAGATCCCGCCGGCGCCGGATGACTATGCACAGGCGCAGGAGATCCGAGCGGCCGAGGTCGAAGCCTACCGATCAGCCTTGTCGGAGCTTGAACGCACCATCATGGATGTGGACCCAGACGACGCGCTAGGCGCGGCCTTGCTGCGCTTTGCGCAGGCCCGCGCACTGAAGGCAGAACGCGAGTCCGTCAAGCAGGCTGAATCCCCATCTAGTTTATTTAAGAGAGGATCGGAATCGACCTAAAGGCCGATAGTCTAGCGGAGCGCGGCCTTTACAGTTCGCTTCGCTCACCGGCCGCGCAAGTTTTCCCAACCCTCACATACCATCGTACCGCCATGCTCGCTATGGCAACGGCTTTGCCGTCCTTCGCTTCGCTACGGCCCTTCGGGTGCCTGGCGCTGCGCGTGGCGGTGCGTTGGATGTATCGGGACGGGGAACATCTAGACCGCGCTTCGCGCGGGTTCGAAGCGACCTGCGGTCCGCATCGAACAGGGAACAAGTTTCCGATCCAAAGGCTACCCGCAAAGCAGGCAGCCTAGAGCGACGGCGTAGAAGGCCGGACTAGTGGAGAGGCCACGCGATATATCGAACGGGGGGACCCGTGCAGCCAGACCAGACCAGCTTCAGAAAGCGCCGTCGCAATGCCCGCTCCTGAGAGCGGGCATAAGTGCATTAGTGCCAACGGCCAGGCCACTCACCAGCTCGAAGGCTAAAGGCCGGTGTCACTAAATGCATTCTCTGGACGAGAAGTGTGTGTGGGCGCAGGGGCGCGCGGATACGAAAATCCGCGCGCCTGCGCAAGGCCTGCAAGGAAAAAACGTCGGCAGGAGTTGCATGAGCGGCTAGGGAGAAGCCAATGCAGCTCGAAGCTCGCTGATCGTTAGCCAGGGGCGGCGCACATGAACCATGCGGTGACAATTAGCGCATAAGAGCGCAAGATCGTCGATCTTTGTCCTACCACCAGGACTTAGATTGGAAACCGGCTGAATGTGGTGACACTCAATGAAGCCTTTTCCCCGAGCCCCGTAGTGTTGAAGAAAGTCGAAGTCGCAAGCTTCACATCGAAGGGCGTTATGATCCCGGAGGGCCTTCGCCTTTCGCCGCTCAACTATTTTTCGGTCACGTTCGCGGTAGCGGTGAAGGCGTGTCAAAACACGACCCTCTTCAGCATCCTCGCCTTCTAAATCGTCGGCAACGATCTGCGGCATCAGTGGTGCCGCAGCCACGGTTTCCCGAATGGCCTTAACAGCGGCGGTGAGCCTCATACTATTACCTGCGAATGTCTCCCAGACTTCGGCCTCCCCACGTCCTCCTCCAGGAAGGCCGCGCCCTTCTTCTGTTGGATCAAAGCGGCGGAGGTTTTGCAATTTCATGGCGACGCCGTTCGGATTTCGGAAGCGTTCCGTGCCAGCAATGGCTGTGACAACGCCAAGCCGGTTGAGGAATTGCGACAGTTCAACGACCTCTCCATCATGGGGGTCTGGAAATGCTGGCCGCCTCCGCATGTAGAGATCGAGGGCTAGGATTAACTCATCGCGGCTCCATACAGGATTTCGCTTCAGGGTCGTCGTGACCGTAATCTCTTCAGATTTCATAGCTTTTTTATACATCGCTCCTAGTGCCTCGACGGCAATTTAAGGTCTAGCCGCTCCCAAATGATCCGAGTAGTACAGGTCGATGCGAATGCATCAGCCGGGGGCGGGGGCATGAGTTTATTTCGAATATTAGTTCGGTTGTTTTCCAGCAGACCTCGTCCACCACGTGCATGGCGCGATCCATCTGTCATTGTAAACCCTTCAATTCCGCCGCCTAGGACGGAAACGATTCTGCGCGGCCAGTGCTG
>JBKJRE010000259.1:0-3189 GCA_046594775.1 Rhizobiaceae bacterium
GGCGCCGAGCTGGTCGATCGTTTCGGGCCGCTTCCCGACGAGGTGCAGCATCTTTTGAAGATCGTCTACATCAAGGCTCTGTGCCGGCAGGCCAATGTCGAAAAACTCGACGCCGGGCCGAAAGGCGTCGTCATCCACTTCCGGGGCAAGGAATTCGCCGATCCTGTCGGACTGGTCCGCTTCATTGGCGAGCAGGGGTCGCTGGCCAAGATCCGTCCGGACCAGAGCGTGGTCTTCATGCGCGAGTGGCCGAACGCAGACAAGCGCCTGGCAGGTTCTGCGGTGATCATGACGCAGCTGGCACGAATGGCGAGCAAGGCCGGCTGACCGGCTTCACGCTGTCAGGGCGACGATAATCTTTTCGGCGTTTGCCGCCAGAACCTCCGGCTTTTCCATCTCGCCAGTATGGGGGCGAAGCGACACGCCCTCGAAGCGCGGAATGATGTGGACATGCAGGTGGAACACGACCTGTCCGCCTGCCGGTTCGTTGAACTGCTGGACGGTCACCCCGTCGGCCGAAAAGGCCTTCATCGTCGCACGTGCGAGCTTTTGGGTGGTTCGCGCCACGGCAGCGAGACTATCCTCGTCCACGTCAAGGATGTTGCGCGACGGCAGCTTTGGGATGACCAGGCAATGGCCATCGCCACGCGGCATGATGTCCATGAAGGCGAAGGTCTCGGCATCTTCGTAGAGCTTGTACGACGGCAGTTCGCCACGCAGTATTTTGGCGAACGGATTGTCGGATTGATAGGCGGCTGGCATGGGGCTCTCCAGGTCTGCTGATATCATTTTGGCCGTCGCCTGCGACTGCCGTCACAGGTCCTGTTAGGGGTCGGTTTTGCGGAATGGGCCGTGTTGCTCAAGATACTCGCCCATTCGCGACACTTCTTCGCGCTCGCGCTTAAGATAGTCAGCCACTGCGCTGCGCAGGCCCGGGTGGGCGATGAAATGCGCCGAGCAGGTCGTAACGGGACGATAGCCTCGCGCCAACTTGTGTTCTCCTTGCGCACCGGCCTGGACGACTTTCAGTTTGCTGTCGATCGCGAAGTCGATGGCCTGATGGTAGCAGACTTCGAAATGCAGGAAACGATGGTCTTCGATGCAACCCCAGTTGCGCCCGAAAAGGGTGTCCGATCCGATGAAGTTGATGGCGCCGGCAATATAGCGACCGGCGCGCTTTGCCATGATCAGCAGGACGTCGTCGGCCATGCGCTCGCCGAGCAAGGAGAAAAAGTCGCGTGTCAGATAGGGTCTGCCCCACTTGCGTGCGCCAGTATCGACATAGAAGCCGAAGAAGTCGTCCCAAACCTGTTCGGTCAACTCGGCGCCGGTCAGCCAGTGGATCGAAATTCCTTCGCCGAGCGCTTCGCGCCGTTCCTTCTTCAGTCCCTTGCGCTTGCGCGAGGCCAGCGTGGCGAGAAAATCGTCATAAGTCGAGAAGCCTTCGTTGAAGAAGTGGAATTGCTGGTCGGTGCGCGAAAGGAAACCGGCGCTGTCCAGCGCGGCAATGTCGGGTTCCTGTGCAAAGGTCACGTGCGCCGAGGATACGCCGAGGTGTTCGGCCACGGTTTTGAGACCGACGGCCAGCGCCAGTCTGGTCGAACCAGGATCGGCGCCGTCTCTTACGAGCAGGCGTGGACCGGTCGCCGGGGTGAACGGCACTGACGCCTGAAGCTTCGGGTAATACCGACCGCCGGCGCGTTCGAACGCATCGGCCCAGCCATGGTCAAAAACATACTCACCCTGGCTGTGGGATTTCACATAGCATGGCACGGCGCCGAGCAGGGTTCCGTCGCCTTGCTCCAGCCGCAAATGGTGTCCCTGCCAGCCGGTGCTTCGCACGGCGCAACCGGACTCTTCAAGGATCTTGAGAAAATCGTATGAAATGAAAGGGTTGTAGTGGACATTTTCTAAGCCGCGTGAGGCTCCCGCAAGACCATCCCACTCATCCTTTGTAAAGTCGCCCATGCTGGCGACAGCACGAACGGCCAGCCCGACTTCCGGATCCTTTGGACTTTTATTATCGCTGACCATTGCTCCCTATCTATGCCTCGGTTGTGAAGGCGCAAGGCACAGATCAGGGGACATTCAGCGCGTCCGGATCAAATCCCTCAAATGTCATCTGGTCGGCGAGGGCGAATGTTTTCGCGACCGCGGCTCTGTCGCGGACAGTCCAGGTGATTACCGGCATTGCAAGCCGGCCCCGAACGAAATCGCTAAAGCTGTTGGGCATATCGGCGAGGCAGTATGAGACGAAGGATAGGTTATGAGCCAGCATCGAGAAATGGGCCTCCATATCCGATTCAGCGGTGCCGAGTGCCGTCAGACCAGCCGGAATGCCCGGTGCATGCGCCTTGAAATCACGTATCAACCAGTGGTCGAACGACATAACTGCCGCATGGCCCCGATAGGTCTTCAGGTCACTACCGACACTCCGCACGAGGCCGGCATCGTGTCCGGGCACACCCTTCAATTCGATGACCAGTGGCACACGCCCGTCGATCAAAGCCAGCATTTCCCGGAGTGTGGGCGGGTGGCTGTCTGTCGTGCCGATGCGCAGCGCCGCAAGTTCGGCAGCCGTACGTTGCCAGACGAATCCGTCGACGCCAGTGAGGCGCCGGAGTTCCGTGTCGTGGATGACCATCGGCACACCGTCCGCCGACAATTGGACATCGCATTCGATGGCACAACCCTTGTCTACGGCGGCAGCGAATGCTGCCAGGGTATTTTCCCAAACGGCACGGTTCATGTCGTGCACGCCGCGATGGGCTATCGGCCTCGCAGTGAGCCAGGGATATCCGGTCATATCGATTTCCGATTCACGCAAACTCGA
The DNA here is from genome assembly GCA_046594775.1 of Rhizobiaceae bacterium. Taxonomy (GTDB): domain Bacteria; phylum Pseudomonadota; class Alphaproteobacteria; order Rhizobiales; family Rhizobiaceae; genus CAMYMG01. The sequence continues at coordinate 2,834 of JBKJRE010000259.1, forward strand.
TGACGGCTTCGATCTCGACCGCGGCGTCAAGGGGAAGGGAGGCGGTGCCGACCGCGGAGCGAGCATGCTTGCCGCGTTCGCCGAGCGCCTCGACCAGAAAATCGGAGGCGCCATTGGCGACGAGATGCTGCTCTGTAAAGCCCGGGGCAGAGGCGACAAACACCGTGATCTTGACGATACGCCGGATTCGCTCCAGATCGCCCAGTGCAGCCTTTGCTTGAGCCAGAATGTTGATGGCGCAAAGCTTTGCCGCGTCTCGCCCGCCAGCGGTATCAACTTCCAGTCCCAGCAGGCCTGCAACATGCAGCTTGCCGTCCTTGAGCGGCAGCTGGCCGGCCGTGAACAACAGGTTGCTG
>JBKJRE010000508.1:0-5579 GCA_046594775.1 Rhizobiaceae bacterium
AATGGCCGCATCTTCGACCAGATCGAGCGCGCCGAGGCGGCGGCGCTGCAGGCGCGCGACGCAACCGGGATCGAGGAGGCCGACGACTCACGGCCACCGAAACCCGGCGCCGGCGCCCTGACCCACGACACCGCGACGGTGGATGGCAGCGACCTGCAGTCATGGAACGGATTTGGCGGCTTCGACAGGGACGGGCGCGACTATGTCATCAGGCTGGCAGGCACGCGGGCCACGCCGCAGCCTTGGATCAACGTCATCGCCAACCAGAATTTCGGCTTCCATACGTCAGCCGAAGGGGCATCCTTCACCTGGAGCCGCAACAGCCGCGATTTTCAGCTGACGCCATGGTCCAACGATCCCGTCACCAACCGGCCGGGCGAGGCAATCTATGTCCACGACCAGGCCAGCGGCCGGACCTTCTCGCCTTTCGCCGGCGTGGCCCGCCACCCCGGCGTGGTTTATGAAGCCCGGCACGGCCAGGGTTTTTCGACGTTCAGCGCCAAGCGCGGACCGATAGCGCTGGAACTGACGCAGCTTGTGGACCCGACCGACCCGGTCAAGATCTCGCGCCTCACCATCCGCAACAGCGGCTCGATTGCCGCGCGGCTGCGGGTCTATGCCTATGCCGAATGGGTGCTCGGCAACGATCGCTCCAAATCCGCGCCGACCATCGTTCCGTCGCTGGATTCCAGAACCGGGGCCCTCTTCGCCCGCAACCCCTACAGTCTCGACTATGGCGACCGCATCGCCTTCATGGCGGGCGACGGGAAATCCCAGTCCGTGACGGCGGACCGCCACGAGTTTATCGGGCGCTACGGCTCGGTCGAGCTGCCGCATGCGGTCGCGGCGGGCGCCACGCTTTCTGGCAAAGTGGAAGCCGGCAGCGACCCATGCGCGGCGCTGGCGCGCGACGTGGAGGTGCCCGCCGGCGGCGAAGTGACGTTGCAATGGCTGCTGGGAGACGCCGGCTCCGTCGAGGAGGCGAGGCAACTGACTATCGCACACCGGGAAAAGGATTTCGACGCGCGTCTGGCCGAAAACGCAAGACAGTGGGACGGCTTCCTGCAGACGATCGAGGTGGAGACCCCGGACAAGGGGTTCGACGCCATGGTCAATCGCTGGCTCCCCTATCAGGGGCTGGCGTGCCGCATCCGTGCGCGCTCGGCCTTTTACCAGGCGAGCGGGGCCTTCGGCTTCCGCGACCAGCTGCAGGACACGCTGTCGCTGCTGCTGCACGATCCGCAACTGGCGCGCGACCAGATCCTGAACGCCGCGCGGCGGCAGTTCAAGGAGGGCGACGTGCAGCACTGGTGGCTGCCGCGCAGCGGTGCGGGGGTCCGCACGATCATTTCCGACGACGTCGTGTGGCTGGCCTATGCGGTGCATCGCTATGTTTCGGTGACCGGCGATGCCTCGCTGCTGAGCGAGCAGGTGCCCTTCGTCAAGGGCGATACCCTGGCGCCGGGACAGCACGATGCGTTTTTCACGCCCGAGGTGTCGGAGAAAACCACCAGCATCTACGATCATTGCGTGCGGGCCCTCGATCTCGCCATCAAGCGCACGGGCGAAAGCGGCCTGCCGCTGATCCTCGGCAGCGACTGGAATGACGGCATGAACCGGGTCGGCGAGGGCGGCAAGGGCGAGAGCGTGTGGCTCGGCTGGTTCCTGCTGAAGACACTCGGCAACTTCGCCGACATCGCCAGGCAGCAGGGCGACGCCCGATGGGTCAAGGCCTGGGAAAAACACGCCACCCGGCTGAAGCAGGCGCTGGAGAGCGTCGCCTGGGATGGCGAGTGGTATCGGCGCGGCAGTTATGACGACGGCACGCCGCTGGGGTCCCGCGAGTCGGCGGAATGCCGCATCGATTCGATCGCCCAGTCATGGAGCGTCATCTCCGGCGCCGGCGACCCGGCGCGCTCCAAAACCGCGATGGCGTCGGCGACCAAGATGCTCGTCGACGACGATCTCAAAATCATCAAGCTCTTCACGCCGGCTTTTTCCGAGACGAAGCTGGAGCCGGGGTACATCAAGAGCTATCCGCCGGGTGTGCGCGAGAATGGCGGACAGTACACCCATGCCGCGACCTGGTTCGTGATCGCGCTGGCGGAAATGGGGCATGCCGACGAGGCGTGGCGCTGCTTTTCCATGCTCAATCCGGTCAACCACGCGCTGGATGAAGCCGCCGCCGAACAATACAGGACCGAGCCCTATGTGGTGGCCGCCGATGTGTATTCATCGCCGGACAAGGGCGGTCGCGGCGGCTGGACCTGGTACACGGGGTCGGCCGGCTGGCTTTATCGCGCGGCGGTGGAGAGCATTCTGGGTATCCAGAAAGAGGGCAACCGGCTGATCATCAGGCCGGTCCTGCCAAGCCACTGGGACGGCTATTCAGCGACGCTGCGGCTGTCGGGCGCCGTCTACCGCGTCAAGGTCGAGCGCAGGAAGGATGCGGCAAAGAAGCGCATCGAGATTGACGGTGTGCGGTGCGAAGAGGATCATGTCGAGATGGTCGAAAGCGGCGAGATCGAGATTCTTGTGACGTTACCCGCCTGACAATCGCCAGCCCGTGGCGGCAACCGTGGCAAGCCGCCACAATATTGCCGCAAGGCTGGCGTTTTTCTTTGTCTTTCAACTCCTTAACCAATCACGGAAGGTTACGGGCCGTCGCGGTTTGTTGTCAGAAATCGGCAACTGGAGCGGGCTCGCCGGATTGTGCAGGTGAGCGGCACTCGATATGAGTGACATTTGTGCGCTGCACAATTTTGCATGACGAGGTCGTCGCGTGTCGTTGCTGGAAATCTACTGGAGGGCTCTGCGTTACCTTGGCGCGGACGCGAGGCGCGTGGCCCTCGTTTGCATCGCCAATGTAGTCCTGGCCATCGTGGTCATCGCCGAACCGGTGCTGTTCGGCCGCGTCATCGACGCCATCTCGGACCGTCGCGAGGTTGTTCCCACACTGGCGCTCTGGGCCAGCCTCGGCGCGTTCAACATAGTGGCTTTCGTTTTCGTGGCGCGCGGCGCCGACCGTATCGCGCATGCGCGGCGTGCAAGCGTGCTGTGCGAATCCTTCGAGCGCGTCATCGCCATGCCGCTCTCCTGGCATCACGAGCGTGGAACGTCGAACGCGCTGCATACTCTGCTGCGGGCGATCGAGGCGCTGTTCGGGCTGTGGCTGGAATTCATGCGCCAGCATCTGTCCACCTGCGTGGCGCTGGTTCTGCTGGTGCCGACCGCGCTGTCGCTCGACATGCGCATGTCCATGGTTCTGGTGGCGCTGGGCGCGCTTTACGTCGCCATCGGCCGGCTGGTCATGCACAAGACCAGCGAGGGGCAGCGCTCGGTCGAACGGCACTACCACACGGTATTTTCGCATGTCTCCGACTCGGTCGGCAATGTGGCCGTGCTGCAGAGCTACAACCGCATCAGCAACGAGACCGAGGCCCTGCGCAGCCATGTGCGGGCGCTGCTGACGGCGCAGAACCCGGTTCTGGACTGGTGGGCTCTGGCCAGCGCGCTGCACCGGCTCGCCTCGACCATCTCGATGATGGTGGTTCTGCTGATCGGCGCTCTGCTGGTGTCCCGGGGCGAGTTGAGGATCGGCGACATTATCGCCTTCACCGGCTTTGCCGCGCTGCTGATCAGCCGGCTCGACCAGGTCTCTGCCTTCGTCAACCAGGTGTTCGACGCCCGGGTGAAGCTGGAAGATTTCTACCGTCTGGAGGACGATGCAGGGGAGACGAGGGAACCGGTGGGGATGGCCGAACTGGCCGGGGTGCAGGGTCATATCCGCTTCGAAAACGTCGGGTTCGAATTTCCCAGGTCAGGCCAGGGTGTATCGGACATCTCATTCGACGTGAGGGCAGGCCAGACCGTGGCTATCGTCGGCCCGACGGGCTCCGGCAAGACGACGCTGATCAACCTTTTGCAGCGCGTGCACACCCCCCAGCAGGGCCGCATCCTGATCGACGGCGTCGACATTGCCGGCGTCACCAGAAAGTCGCTGCGCCAGTCGATGGCCACGGTGTTTCAGGATTCGGGCCTGTTCAACCGCTCGATCGCGGACAATATCAGGATCGGGCGCTCTGAGGCCGGCAACAACGAGGTGCAGGCCGCCGCCGAAGCCGCGGCCGCCCATGACTTCATCCTGTCGAAGAGCGACGGATACCACACGCTGTCGGGCGAACGAGGCAGCCAGCTTTCAGGCGGCGAACGACAGCGCGTGGCCATTGCGCGCGCCATCCTCAAGGACGCGCCGATACTGGTTCTCGACGAGGCGACCAGCGCGCTGGACGTGGAGACCGAGACGCGCGTCAAGGACGCCATCGACCGGCTGCGCCAGAACCGCACGACCTTCATCATTGCGCATCGCCTGACCACGGTGCGTAACGCCGACCTTGTGGTGTTTCTGGACAAGGGCCGCATCGTCGAGATGGGCGGCTTTGCCGAGCTTTCGGCTTGCAACGGGCGCTTTGCGGGGTTGCTGCGCGCCGGCGGGCTGCTGACCGACGAGGATGTGCGCAAGCTCAGCCACATCGCCATCGAGGACCGGGCGGCCTGAGCGACGACGATGCGGTCACCCTGTACACCGCGCCAATTGGACCGATTGCGGGGCGGGACCTTCGCGTCTATGTAAGCGCGCATGAGCGAAACAGGCGAAACCCCGAGGCGCTGGATCGACCTTGCCAACCCGACGCGGTTCGTGGCGCTTGTCGACCGGCTGGCGCCGTGGATGGCGGGGCTTTCGGCGCTGCTGCTGGCGGTGGGGCTCTATCTCGGCTTCACGGCGCCGGAGGACTTCCAGCAGGGCACCACGGTGCGGATCATGTATATCCACGTGCCCTTCGCTTGGCTTGCCATGATGTGCTATTCGCTGATGGCGCTTTCGGCGCTCGGCACGCTGGTGTGGCGGCATCCGCTGGCCGACGTGGCGCTCAAATCCGCGGCCCCCATCGGCGCGGTTTTCACGGCGCTGGCGCTGGCGACCGGCTCGATCTGGGGCAAGCCCATGTGGGGCACCTGGTGGGTCTGGGACGCGCGGCTGACCTCGGTTTTCGTGCTGTTCCTGATGTATCTCGGCATTCTTGCGCTGACACGCGCCATCGACGATCCCACCAAATCGGCGCGCGCCGCCGCGATCATAACGCTGGTCGGCTTCATCAATATTCCGATCATCAAGTTTTCCGTCGAGTGGTGGAACACGCTGCACCAGCCGGCCTCGGTGTTCCGCCTGGACGGGCCGACCATCGATCCTAGCATGCTGTGGCCGCTGATGATCATGGCCCTGGGCTTCACCGTGCTGTTCCTGACGCTGCATGTGGTGGCGATGCGGACCGAGATCGTACGCCGCAGGGTGATCGCCATGCGGCAGATCGAGGCGCGACGCGCCGACCGCCGCACGGCGTGACATGCGCCGGGCCTCAGGCGGCGCCGGGCGTATAGGCCGCGCGCATTTCGGCTATGTCGGCCAGCCTGCGCTCGAACACAGACCAGTCATCGGCCTCTGCTATCGGCGTCCAGATCGCCTCGACCTGTTCGATCAGCATGGTGCAGGGCGTCTTGCGCGCGAAATAGGGATGATC
>JBKJRE010000172.1:0-6503 GCA_046594775.1 Rhizobiaceae bacterium
GATGACCTCCGGCAGGCTTAACCCCAGGGCTTTCAGGCGTTCTTCGGCTGTGGTCATCTTCAAACTCTCCTGTTCGGCAGCGTTGGCAGGTCGCGCTTGGTGAAGTCGGCGGCCTGCCGATACTCCCGATGCTTCGGCGCTCTTCCCGACAGATGGTAGCCGGGTCAAGCGAAGCTGGGCAAGCAGGCAGACAATCTTTTTCGAATTTCATTTGACTAAATCATTTTTCCCCGCCTAGTCTTTGAACGCTGGGGGAAGATTTTGATGACGCTGAGAGGGACAAATCAGGAGTCCGGCCGGCATTTCAATCGCCGGATTGTGCTTGAAGCCATCAGACTTAACGGTCCGATCACGCGTGGCGGCATCGCCGAGCAGGTGCGCCTGACCGTCCAGACCGTCTCGACCATCATTCGTGAACTTGAAGACCAGGGTTTTGTGCTTTCGGCTCGCAAGGAGCCCAAGGGGCGCGGCTATCCACCGGCGACGTTGCGCATCAATCCCGAGGGCGGTTATGCGGTCGGCCTTCATGCGACGCCGCTCGGCATTGACGCAGCACTTATCAGTATGGGCGGAGATGTCGTCGCCAGCCTGCATCGTGAGGCGCGCAACGTCCCGCCTGACGAAGCCTTTTCCCTTATCGGTGCGATGGTGCGCGAATTGGAAATGCTCCGGCCCAATGGCCGGATGCTGGGAGTCGGGCTGGCCCTGCCCGGCCCGTTCGACATCGAGTCCATGAGCTTCGTCGGCCCCACAACGATGATTGGCTGGGGCGATGTTCCCCTGCGCCGGCGACTGGCCGAAGCCACCGGCCTTCCGGCATTCTTCGACGCCGATATGGCCGCGGCGGCACTCGGGGAGCGCCTCTATGGGCTCGGCGCCGAGTTCACCGATTTCTACTACCTCTACTTCGGCGTCGGACTGGGCGGCGCCATGGTGCACGATGGCGCTATTTTGCGCGGCGCCTGGGGTAACGCCGGCGAAATCGGCCATATCCCCGTGGTCCTCGACGGCGAGCCTTGTCCCTGCGGCAATCGCGGTTGCCTGGAACGCTATCTCTCGCTTGAGGCCTTCGGACGACGCCCCGCCGGCACCAGCGAAGGCGACTGGGTCGCGGCAATCGCACCGGTGCTGCGCGGCGCCGTCACCACGATCGAAAACCTGTTCGACCCCCAGACGATCATCCTTGGTGGAATTGCTTCACCGGCCCTTATATCCGCAATGAGAGAGGCCTCCGAAATGCTTCCCAACTCGGTGTCTGCGCGAAACGATCGCACAGCCGCGCGGCTGATTGTCTCGAACGGCGGCCAGCATTCGGTGCTGCGCGGCGCCGCGGCGCTGGCAATAGCCGGCGTGCTGTCGCCGCACTCTGGCCAGATGTTCGCGCCCGAAGCCGCAAGCATTGTCGGCTACGGCCTGGGCCAGAAGGGCATGGCGGCATGACGGAACCCTTGCTGGTGCTGGACAACATAAAGAAGAACTACGGAGCGATCGAGGCGCTGAAGGGCATCTCCTTCACCATCGGCAAAGGTGAAGTCGTGGCGCTGCTCGGCGACAATGGCGCAGGCAAGTCCACGCTGGTGAAGATCATCGCCGGAGGCCTGGAGCCGTCGTCAGGAAAGATGCTTTTCGAGGGAAAGCCGTTTCTTGCCAAATCGCCTTTCGAGGCCAAGCAGGGGGGCATCGAGACGGTCTATCAGGACCTGTCATTGTGCACCAATGTCGACGTCGTCGCCAATTTCTTCATGGGCCGCGAATTGACCCGAAAAGTGCTCGGCATCGCCGTGCTTGACGAAGGCGCCATGGAAGCCCAGGTCGCCGAAGCGATGGCCTCGGCCGGTACAAACATCCCGTCGCTGCGAACCAAGGTGGAGCATTTGTCGGGCGGCCAGCGTCAGGCCATCGAGCTCAATCGCTTCGTTCACTGGGGCGGGAAACTGGTGCTGCTCGACGAACCGTTCGCGGCGCTTGGCGTGGAACAGACGCGACGCGGTCTCGAGATGATCCGACACGTCGCCAGCCAGGGCATCGGCGTCGTCATCATAACCCATATCATGCAACAGGCCTTTCAAGTCGCCGACCGGATCGTCGTGATCCGCCAGGGCGTCGTGGCCGGCGACGTTGCGAGAAAGGATACCAGTCCCGATGCGGTGATCAGCATGATCACCGGGGAAAGTCTGACCGGCGCCGGACCGGCAGTCTGACGGGAAACAGGAGAGTCCGGCACGACAGGAGCGAACGATATGAAGCGGAAACTTCTAGCCATCTTCGGCGCCTTGGCAGTGGCCCTCGCCCTGCTGACGCCGGCCTTCGCCCAGGCGAAAGGCAAGGTCTATTACATGGTACCCACCTTGCTCGACGAGTTCCAGACCGGCTCGGTAAGCGCACTGGAGATGTTTCTCAAGCAGGTCGGCTACGAAATGACGACCCTCAATGCCGACAACAAGACCGACCTCCAGCAATCCCAGATGAACGACGTCATTGCACTGAAGCCTGCTGCGATCATCCTTGCGGCCGTCGACTTCAACGCCCTTAAGCCGTCCATCGAAAAAGCCATGGCCGCCGGCATTCCGGTGATCGAGTTCGACCGCCAGATTACCTCGACACCGTCGGCATTCACGTCGGTCGCCGGCACAATCGAAATCGGCTACGTCGCCGCTGCCGAAGCGGAACGGTTGCTCAAGGAGAAAAATGGAGCCGTGAAAGGCAAGATACTTCAGGTGCTGGGCGATCCGGGCGATCCCTATACGCTCGACATCCAGAAGGGTTTCGAGGAGAAAATGGCGGCATTTCCGGATGTCACCATCATCTCCAAGCCAGCCATGCAGTGGGAAGCCAGCAATGCCGGCACCATCGTCTCGGACCAGATGCTGGCCAATCCTGACATCGATCTGATTTTCAACCACGCGGCACATCTGTCGGTGGCCGCGGTCGCCGCCCTCGAAACCGCCGGCAAGAAGCCTGGCGATGTCTACGTGATGAGCTCGAACGGCGCACCTGTTGGCCTCGACCTCATCCGAAAAGGCTGGGTGCAGGTTGAAGTCGAGCAACCCCTCTACGCCCAGGCAGCGGCGGTCGCCATGTTCATGGACAAGATCGTGAACAAGGAAGAGATCAAGCCCGGCGAATATGATGTGCTTGGCCTGAAGTCGACGGTCACGGCGGAGGAGTGGGGACCCAACATCAAGATCCCGGGCGCCGCCATCACCAAGGACAATGTCGACAATCCGGCATTCTGGGGCAACATGCAGCCTCCGACCGACACCGTCATGTCCGTGAAATAGACCTAAGAACAATATTCCGGGCCGCCCCACGGGCGGTCCGGTCCAGCTTTACCGGAGTCCGCCCAATTGATGACCCCACGCAATCGCCGCGTCCTCGAGTTCATCCTCGATAACCTTGTCTGGTTCATGCTGCTGGCCGTGCTGCTCATCTTTTCGGCGACCATTCCCCACTATTTCCAGATCGGCATCTTCGCCAACATCGTCGAGCAATCGAGCGTGCTTGGCGTCATGGCTATTGGCCTGGCGATGGTCATCATTGCCGGTCATATGGACCTGTCGGTTGAGTCCGTGGCGGCGCTCAGCGCCATGGCGACAGGCATCCTGTTCTGCTCGGCCGGCATTGGCATGGGCATCGAACTCTCGCCTGCGTGGCTTGCCGTACCGGTCTCCCTGCTTGCCGGCCTGGTCGTCGGCGCCGCCATCGGCGCGCTCAACGGCTATCTCGTCGTCAAGGTCAAGATGAGCGCCTTCATTGTCACGCTTGCCGCGTTCATCTGGGTGCGCGGCCTGGTCGTGGCGGTGTCGGGCGGCCGCTCGGCACAAGACCTCGCACCGGCCATACGCTGGCTGGGTATCCAGCGATTTGTCGGCGTGCCGCTGACCGCATGGATCGCCATAATCTGCTTTATCGGTTTTTCGTTCGTCATGGCCAAAACGCGTTTCGGAAGGCATCTGGTGATGATTGGCGGCAATGAGGCGGCCGCGTTTCGCGCTGGCATCAAGGTCGACCGAATACTCATGACGGCGTTCATCCTCGCCGGCGCGACGGCAGCGCTTGCCGGCTGGCTGCTTGCGATCCGCACTTCCGGCGCCACAGCCAATCTCGGCACCGGCATGCTTTTCAACGCCTTTGCTGCCGTGGTCATCGGCGGCGTCAGCCTGAAGGGCGGCGTGGGCGCGCTTCCCGGTGTCTATGCCGGCGTGCTGCTGCTTTCCTCGATCAACACGGCAATCAATCTGATGGGACTTCCAGCCCACTACACACAGGTTATCCACGGCCTGCTCGTCCTCGCCGCCGTGCTGCTCGATACCGCCAAACACTCGATCAGGCAGAGGCTCGCATGACCGGACGCCTCGACGGAAAAGTCGCACTCGTGATCGGTGCCGCACGCGGCATCGGCAAGGCGGTGGCCGCCCGCTTCGCGGAGGAAGGGGCAAGACTTGTCATAGCGGACAGCGAGGCCGAAACCGGAGCTGCGACAGCCAAGGAACTCGGCGCGGCGTTCATCGCCACCGACATCTCGCGCTTTGACGATGCCAGGGCAGCCGTTGCGCTGGCAATCGAAACCCACGGCCGCCTCGACATTCTGGTGCAGAATGCCGGGATCTATCCGTGGCAGATGATCGAGGAGACCGAGCCCGAAGACTGGGACCGGGTGCTCGGCGTCAACCTCAGGGGCTGTTTCCTCGCCGCGCGAGCCGCACTTCCCGCCATGAAGGCGCAGGGCTCCGGTCGGCTGCTGTTCACGTCGTCGATCACCGGACCGCATGTCACCATGCCCGGCCAGGCTCACTATTCGGCCAGCAAGGCGGGCATCAACGGCTTCATCCGCGCTGCGGCGCTCGAGTTTTCCAGCTACGGCATTTGTGTGAACGGCGTGGAACCGGGCAACATCGAAACCGAAGGCGTCGGCGAGCATCGCTCCGCGGATTTCGTCCAGTCTATGCGCGATGCCATTCCGCTCGGTCGGCTCGGCCATGTGCGCGATGTCGCCCATGCCTTCCTGTTCCTGGCGTCGGGCGAGGCAAGCTACATAACCGGCACGACCATCGTCGTTGATGGCGGACAATTGCTGCCGGAAGGCGCCAATTTTCGTATCAATCCCTGATGGTTCTGGATTTCGGCGACGGGTTTTTTCTGCGACGGGCAACCGACGACGACGATGCCGCAATTTGCCGCGTCTGCCTGCTCACCGGCGACGCCGGGCAGGATGCGAGCGACCGGGAGGACGACCACGACCTGCTTGGACAAATCTATTGCTTGCCCTACCGCGTTCTGGAACCCGATTTCGCCTTCGTGGTGGATTCTCCGGAAGGCGTTTGCGGCTACCTTTTTGGTGCGCCCGACACTGTTTCCCTGAACGCGCGGCTTGAAACGGAGTGGTACCCCGACTTGCGCAGGCGACTGCATGATCCCGGCCCGGACCAGCGCACCTGGCGCGGCAGCGACTGGGCACGATACATGATCCATCATCCCGAACCGATCGACCCGCATATCACGGCAACATTTCCCTCGCATGGCCACATCGATCTTCTGGCGCAGGCCCGCGGACGCGGCATCGGCAGACAGGCCATGACCCTGCTGATGCAACGACTTTCGACAACCGGGTCAGAGGGGCTCTTTCTGGACGTCGACCCGCGAAACCACGGCGCCCGAAAATTCTACCGCAGACTCGGCTTCTCGCCGCTGCCGGCGTCCAGACCGGGCGAGGTTGGACGCTACATGGTGCGGCGCCTGCCCTGACCGTGCTGGTTGCCGATCCGTCTGCATGCCGTCCGGCGTTGGCGGGAGAAAGCGAGCCGGACAGCACCTCGTAGTCGTTGGATCCCACGCGGCAGGATGCATCAAGTCCGGCGCGAGGCCAATTTGTCGGTTGACAGAAAATGCGAATAGGTGGCGCGCAGTCCGTCCTCCAGCGAGATCGACGGCGTCCATCCCATCGCCGCCAGTTTTCCGCTATCCAGGAGTTTGCGTGGGGTACCGTCGGGCTTGTCGTGATCCAGCACCATCCCCCCCTCAAATCCGACGATGGCGATGACGATTTCAGCGAGTTCGCGAATCGTCAGTTCGCTGCCACTGCCAACATTGATATGTTCAAATCCGGAATAGTGCCGCATGAGGAAAACCAACGCATCGGCGCAGTCATCGGCGTGCAGGAACTCGCGGCGGGGTGTACCGGTCCCCCAGAGTGAAATGGACGGCGCGCCGGCTAGCTTCGCTTCATGTGCCTTGCGTATCAGGGCGGGCAGCACGTGGCTGTTGGCAAGGTCATAGTTGTCGCCTGGTCCGTAGAGGTTGGTCGGCATCGCCGAAATGTAATCCACGCCAAACTGGCGGCGAAACGCCTGACAGAGCTTCACGCCTGCGATCTTCGTAATGGCGTACCATTCGTTTGTCGGCTCGAGCGGCCCGGTCAGAAGCGCTTCCTCGGCTACAGGCTGGCTTGCGTGCTTCGGATAGATGCACGACGAGCCAAGAAAAAGCAGCTTCTCGACACCGGA
>JBKJRE010000180.1:0-2898 GCA_046594775.1 Rhizobiaceae bacterium
TCGGTTGGAATCCGATCGTGCAGATGAAGCAAGGCACGCAAACTGCGGCGAATTGATTCACCCCATCTCGCTCAGCAGAGGCAGAAACCACGACCGATTTTGTACAAAGTCAAGCTAAGTCTCATGGAACTCCTCCTCTACTGTTGTAGCGCCCACACTGTTTGGTGCGAAACGCCGGTTGACGCATGGCAACGGGGGTGCTGCCTATAGTCCTCCCCCTTCACGCGATCCGTTGCGCGGTGCGCCGACGGATTCGCGCATCTGAAATTCGCATGGCTCAAGCCGCCGCACCGGGGCGCCGGCCTTGTGGCCGGATATCCGCTCGAACAGCAGGTCCATGGCGTGCCGCGCGATGCTGCGGACGGGCTGCACGACAGCCGCGATCATGGGCCACGTCACCTGCATCCACTCCGTGTCATCGAAGCCGACCAGCGATATGTCTTCCGGGCAGCGCCAGCCACGCCGGCGAAATTCGCTCAGTGCCACGAGCGTCCCCTTGGAGAAAAGCGAATAGACGGCGGTCGGTCGCTCCCCCTTGGAAAAATAACCGCGGACCGCTGTCCGCAGGGGGGCGATGTCGTGTTCGGTGAGGATGACGTCGATGCGCATCTCCGGCGCCAAATCGAGTGCCGTCGCACGGAACCCGTCGAGCCGAGCCCGGACTGTGGCAGCCTGTTCGCCCAGTCCGACCACCAGCACGTGGCGGTGCCCCCTTCCGATCAATTCGCGTGCAACGCCGGCGCTTGCCGCCTCACTGTCGGCGGATACCGTATCGAATGCATCGTCGGCATGAACGCGGTCGATCAGCACGCCGGTTATGCCATATTGGCGCATCAGGGTTGCGCCAAGGCCGTGCTCGTCACGCACCGGTGCGAGCACCACGCCCGCCACCCGCCAATCCTGCATTCTCTGCAGGATTTCCTGTTCGCGTTCTTCGCTTTCGCGGCTCGAGGCGGCAACCAGCGCATAGCCCTGCTGCTCGGCATGCCGCTCCATCTCGGTGAGCATCGAGCCAAAGAACTCGCTTTCGAATTCTGGGACAACGGCGCCGATGATGCGCCGCTTTGCACGGCGAAGGTCGGAAGCGAGCGGATCGACGCGATAGCCAAGCGCTTCGACGGCATCGTGGACGCGCAGGACGTTCTCGGGCCGAACGGTCGATACGCCGTGCATCACCTTCGACACCGTCGCGGCCGACACGCCTGCGTGGCTCGCGACGTCGTGAATCGAGGGTCGGCTGACCCTCGCCAGACGCTGTGCCATCAACACTCCTCCCGTGCGGATTCCGCTCCTGAACCACAACGAGACGAAGATAAATCGATTTTTTTCAATTGTAAATCGATTCACTGTGTTTATTCTCAAAGCCGGTAGCGGGTCCAAAATCCGTCGGGAGGAAGGCAAGATGTCAGATGATACGAAACCGCTGGTCATCAGCGCGCCGGATCCGCGCACACTCGAACTGATTTTCACCGGGTCGGCTCTGGCGGCCCTTCGCGCGCGTTACGAGATCGTGGAAATCGAGGCGGATGAATTGGCCGGCCTGTCACCTGAAACGCTTGCCAGAGCCCGCTACATAATCGGACAGCCGCCGGTCTCGGAAGCGACCCTCAAGGCTATGGATTCGTTGCGCTGCGTTCTCAACGTCGAGAGCAACCTGTTCAACAACATGCCTTACGACCGGCTGTTCGAGCGCGGTATTCACGTCGTGACCACAGGCGCCGTCTTCGCCGAACCGGTCGCAGAAATGGGTATCGCCATGGCGCTCAACCTGGCGCGCGGCATTGTCGATGCGGATCTCGATTTCCGCGACGGGCGTGAATTATGGGGCGGCGACGGCAATGCCTCCGCCCGCCTGCTGTCGGGCTCCGAGGTCGGGATCGTCGGCTTCGGCGACCTGGGGAAGGCCCTGAACCGCGTGTTGACCGGCTTTCACGCCAGGATCCGCGTCTTTGACCCTTGGCTGCCGCCCTCGATGCTGCGCGAGCAGCGTGTCGAACCGGCCGACCTCGACACGGTGCTGGGCCAAAGCGACTTCGTCTTCGTCGTCGCCTCGGTCACCAGCGAGAACGAGGGGTTTCTCGGTGCGCCAGCCTTTGCATCCATGCGGCCCGGCGCCGCCTTCATCTTGCTCAGTCGCGCCGGTGTTGTGGACTTCGAGGCCTTGATGGAAGCTGTGAACTCCGGACATATTGTGGCAGCCAGCGACGTCTTTCCGGAGGAGCCGCTTGCGACGGACCATCCCGTTCGCCGCCTGAAGGGCTTCCTGCGCTCCGCGCATCGTGCAGGTGCGCTCGACGTCGCCTTCAAGCGGATGGGCGACATGGTGCTGGAAGACATGGACCTGATGGATCGTGGCCTACCGCCCATGCGCTGCAAGCGCGCCGAGCGCGAAACGGTGGCGCGCATGCGGTCAAAGCCCGTCACGCGCAATTAGGGCGACGATCCTTGGACTGATTGGAGTGGCTGTTTCGTGTGGGGCAGCGCACTATCCAGCTGAACCAGGGTACCGGCCGGGCGCAGGTCACCAGGTCGAACCCGTCGGGCGCGAATGGCGGGTATGTGCCGGGTGCGTTTCCTTAACGCAACTAGCGGCTGTTCAGCACCAACTCATTTGGCCTTGTTGGGGTTCCCGCAACAACTCAAGCCGGTCAACTGGAGCGGGTAGCGGGAATCGAACCCGCGCGATCAGCTTGGGAAGCTGACAAGCTACCATTACATCATACCCGCGCAGGCTTTCGATACCATGTACGGTCGGCCTGGGGCAATCGCAAAGCGCAGCCGACTAGAGCGTCGGGCGGATTTTTTGAATCCGCCGATTCCGTCGGCTTCGATTTTATGATTCATCAACATGGCAGGAGGACTTGCCATGTCTCGCGCTTATTCTTTGGACCTTCGTCA
>JBKJRE010000265.1:0-10509 GCA_046594775.1 Rhizobiaceae bacterium
CGGCAACGCAGCCGACGCGTTCGTCGCGGTGCAGACGGTTCTGGGGCTTGCCGAACCGCAATCCTCCGGACTCGGCGGCGGTGCCTTTCTGGTCTGGTACGATGCCGGGAGCGCAACGGTAACGACATTCGATGGCCGAGAGACAGCACCGGCCTCTGCCGCCCCTGACCTGTTCATGGGGCCCGACGGCAAGCCGCTCGACTTCTTCGAGGCGGTCGTCGGCGGGCGATCTGTCGGCGTGCCCGGCGTGCCGCGCCTGCTCGAAACGGTACACTCCAGATACGGCAAACTTGGCTGGTCCAACCTGCTCGATCCGGCGATCGCGCTGGCGCAGGATGGCTTTGCCGTGTCGCCGCGCCTTCACGCGCTGATTGCCGATGATGCCGGCAGGCTCGACACCCAACCGGCCGCCAAAGCCTATTTCTACGACAAGGACGGCGCGCCGCTTGCCGTCGGCGCCAACCTTCGCAATCCCGATTACGCCGCGACCCTGAAGGCCATGCAGGTCGGCGGTGCGGACGCCTTCTACAAGGGACCCATCGCGGCAAGCATCGTCGCGGCTGTCAGCGGCCATCAGGAAAATCCGGGCGGGCTCACCGCCGATGATCTCGCCGCCTATGTGGTCAAGGAGCGTCTGGCAGTCTGCGCGCCCTATCGCGATTTTTCGATCTGCGGCATGGGCCCGCCCTCCTCCGGAGCCCTGACCATCGGCCAGATCCTCGGCATGATCGAGCCGTTCGACATAGCAACTCTTGGCCCCGACGACCCGGAAGGCTGGCGCATCATCGGCGACGCGACACGTCTCGCCTTCGCAGACCGCGAACGCTACATGGCCGACAGCGATTTCGTGTCGATCCCAAAAGGTCTACTCGATCCCGGCTACCTGCAATCGCGCTCGGCGCTCTTGCGCCGGCCAACGACATTGCCCGACGACGCGGTCGTGCCGGGCGAGCCGCCATGGGACAAGGCAGAGCTGCGCGTCGACGGAGTCATGCTCGACATGCCATCCACCAGCCATTTCACCATCGTCGACGACACCGGCAACGTGCTGTCGATGACCAGCTCGGTCGAGAACGCCTTCGGCTCGCGCCAGATGGTCGGCGGCTTCCTGCTTAACAACCAGCTCACCGACTTCGCATTTTCACCCGAAAAGGACGGCACAGCCGTCGCAAACCGGGTCGAACCCGGCAAACGGCCCCGCTCGTCGATGTCGCCGACCATCGTGCTTTCCGATGGAAAGCCTGTCTACGCGCTCGGCTCACCCGGAGGTTCGAGCATCATTCCCTACGTTGCCAACACGCTGATCGCCCTGATCGACTGGAAGCTGGACATGCAGGCAGCGATCGCGCTGCCGCATATGCTGAACCGCTTCGGCACCTATGAACTCGAAGCCGGCACGACTGCCGAACGGTTTGCCCCAGATCTAGAAGCGCTTGGCTACAAGACAAAGCTCAACGACCAGAATTCGGGCCTGCATGGCATTACCATCACGGCGGACGGCCTGACCGGCGGCGCCGACCCGCGACGCGAAGGCGTGGCCGTCGGCGACTGACTTCAGGCGATTTTCGAGACCGCCCACAGCAATCCATAGCCATGGATCGCAAATACGGCGACAAGCGCCGCGCCAATGGCGAAGCGGTCGAACAGGCTGATAGGTTTCAGTTCATGGCGCGGTTTGACGCCGCCGCCTGCCGTTACCAGGCTCAGGATAGCGAAGACTGCCCCCATAGAGACGAGAAACCACGGCTCGATGCCCGCCCATCTTCCAATCAAAAGAAATGCACCCAGCATGAAGAACGATGCAAGTGCGAGAAATGGCGGACTTGGGCAGATCTGGCGCAGCACCTGGCCGCCGTCGAATTTCCAAACAGGCACCAGATTGGCCATGTTGAAAAAGGCTGCGCAGCCGGCGAGCGAGGCCAGGAGCACAGAACCGAATTGCCAGCCTTCAGCCAGAGCATAGGTGCTCGATACGATCGCCACAGGAACGAGAAAAGCTGAGAAACCCGAGCCCATCAGCGCCACGAACGCCACCTCGAAGCGACTGTCATAGGGCCTGCCGCCGATAGCAATTCCGCCGAGCAGCGGCACAAAGATCATCCTGACCTTGCGATGTCCCATCAGCCGGAACGCCGCCAGGTGCCCCAGTTCGTGCAGCGCGACCACGATCGTGAGCACGAGTGCGAGGATGAGGCCCCCCGGCGTCAACCCAAAGAGCGGCCACAACAAGAGGGCTGAAAGCGCCGCAAACCCAACCTGACTCGCGGGATGTTCAAAAACCCCGCCCGACCGGTGCTCGCCGGTCTGTGCCCAGATGGCGAGTTTCCCGAGCTCGCGTCGCAGCGCAAAGTATCGGAACGCCAGAAACGCCAGCCCACGATAGCAATCGGTTCGGGTCAGCGTCACTTCAACGCCGCCATCCCGGACCGAGAGACAAAAACTTTCGCGATAATTCGCCCAGAACGACGGATCCAGCGACGTGTCGTCAACCACGCGCATCACGAAACTCTCACCCTTGATTACATCTTCAAGCATGACCGTCCGCTCGATCGGCATGCCATCCCGACCTTCCCAGCGCAGTTGCAGCCGCGCCAACGAACCATCGTCGGACAAAGGCTCCGCCTGAATATATTCACCCGACCAGGACGCATTGGCGCCGAAGGGCCAAAGTGCGCCCCACAGCCGTTCTCGCTCGACAGGAATCATCCGGCTGATGCGGATTGTCCAAACGCCGACGGGCGCCGCCAGCAGCAGGAAGATGAGCCCGATGTTCAGGCCAACGAGCAGTGCTGCAACCAAGGGCGTCAAAAGCATCACTCCCGAAAACCAGCGACAGTAGCCGCGGTGAGGAGAAGAAATGCTTAATGGCCGGCACGCGGCGTTCCGCCCACATAGCGGGACAAGCGGCCTAGAACGCACCAATCCACATCGCTGCGGTGACGAGGAACGTGCTCATGCAAACGAGTGAAACGACATCCTGGATAAGATCGGCCACGGCTCTCTCCTGTTTTCTATATATTCATGTTTTGTTCTTCTTTTGTCCAAAAGTCAAACGGATATTGGCGCGTGTTTTCCACACGGTTAAGCAATCATTGCCGGTTGTCAGGGACGGGCAACGCCAGTTTGGCGTGAGCGACAGGGAGTTTCACGGCATATGACAGGTTCGCGCCGGATTGGCGCAGGCGTCCTCACCTTAGAGAGGCACGACCTTGCCTTCCGACAGCGTCACCCGTCGGTCCATGCGGGATGCCAGCTCGTGGTTATGCGTGGCAATAAGCGCCGCCAGCCCCGACTGCCTTACCAGCGCGGCCAGCGCTTCGAATACATAGGACGCGGTGACCGGGTCAAGATTGCCGGTCGGCTCGTCGGCCAGCAGGCTCAGCGGCGCGTTTGCGACGGCCCGGGCGATCGCGACGCGCTGCTGCTCGCCACCTGAAAGTTCCGACGGCCGGTGCTGTGCGCGCTTCCCGATCTGCATATAGTCCAGCAATTGCTCAGACCGGGCCTTCGCCTCGGCGCGCGACAGCCCCTTGATGATCTGGGGCATCATGATGTTTTCAACCGCCGAGAATTCCGGCAGCAGATGATGGAACTGATAGACGAAGCCGATGTCGTTGCGCCGGATCGCCGTGCGCTCGTCGTCTGAAAGCCTGCCGCAGGCCCGGCCGTCGAGGATCACGTCACCCGCATCGGGCCTTTCCAGCAGACCCGCCGTATGAAGCAGCGTGGATTTGCCGGCGCCCGACGGCGCTACCAGCGCCACCATCTCTCCCGGCACAAGTGAGAAATCCGCGCCGTTCAGGATCGTCAGCTTGCGCTGGCCCTGAACGTAGTGGCGTTCGACGCTCTTCAGTTCGATTATCGGAGCGGTCACTCGTACCTCAGCGCTTCGACTGGATCGAGTTTAGCGGCGCGCCAGGCCGGAAAAATCGTGGCGATGAATGACAGCACGAGCGCCATCAGGACAACGGACACCGTCTCGCCGACATTCATTTCGGCCGGCAATTGACTGAGAAAATAGAGTTCGGGGTTGAACAGGACAGTTCCTGAAATCCAGGAGAAGAACTGCCGGATGGATTCGACGTTGAGACATATCAGGACGCCAAGCAGGACGCCGGCTATCGTGCCTGTGACGCCGATAGCAGCACCCGTCATCAGGAATATGCGCAGGATTGCCCCGCGCGACGCGCCCATCGTGCGAAGGATCGCGATGTCGCGTCCCTTGTCCTTCACCAGCATGATCAGGCCGGAAATGATGTTAAGCGCGGCAACGAGAACGATAAGCGTCAGGATCATGAACATGACGTTGCGCTCGACCTGCAGCGCCGAAAAGAAGGTCTGGTTGCGTTCCCGCCAGTCGGAAATGAAGACCTGCCTTTGCGTGGCGGTCTCGACCGGCCCGCGCAGCGCGTCGACATTGTCCGGGTGATCGACGAACACCTCGATGGTCTGGGCGCGGCCTTCCATGTTGAAATAAAGCTGCGCTTCGGCAAAGGGCATGAAGATGACGGACGCATCGAACTCCGACATCCCGACCTCGAAGATGGCTGTGATAGGATAACCTTTGACCCGTGGCGTGGCGCCAAGCGGCGTCACATCGCCATCAGGCGAAATGAGCGTGATCGTATCGCCGAGAATGAGCCCCAGATTGTTGGCCATGCGCTGCCCTATGGCCACACCTTCCGAACTGTCGAAGCCGACGATAGATCCCTGCTTGATGTTGTTGGCAACCACCGAAAGTTTTGCCAGATCGTCACCACGAACGCCGCGCACAAGGGCGCCGGTCCCTGCCCCGACGCTTCCCGACGCCAGAACCTGGCCATCAATCAGCGGAATGGCGTATTTGACGCCGGGGACATCGTTGATGCGGTCAGCTACCGCGCCATAGTTTTCCAGCGGTGTGTCGATCGGCTGCACAATCAGATGGCCGTTGATCCCCAGTATCCGGGTCAACAGTTCCGTCCGGAAGCCGTTCATCACGGCCATCACCACGATCAGCGTCGCCACACCCAGCATGATGCCGAGGAACGAGATAGAGGCGATCACGGAAATGACAGTCTCCTTGCGCCTTGAGCGCAAATAGCGCCAGGCGACCAGCCGTTCGAATGCCGAGAACGGCCCGGCGCCAGCCGGTTTGACGGCAGCGCTCATTTGGTCAAGCCGAACCGCTTGGCGACATCCGCGACCGGCAGCGCCTCGCGCGCTCCGGTTTTGCGGTTCTTGATCTCGGCCTCGCCCGCCGCCGCTCCCCGCGGCCCGATGATGATCTGCCAGGGAAGGCCGATAAGATCGGCCGTGGCGAATTTTCCGCCAGGCCGCTGGTCGGTGTCATCGTAGAGCACCTCTTTGCCATCGGCCGAGAGCGCAGCATAAATCTCGCCACAGATGCGGTCACAGTCAGCGTCTCCTGCCTTCATGTTGATCAGGCCCAGGTCGAAGGGCGCAACAGATTCCGGCCAGATGATGCCATTCTCGTCGTGGCTCGCCTCGATAATCGCGGCGATCAGGCGCGAGGGCCCGATTCCATAGGATCCCATGGAGACATGGTGATCCTTTCCATCTGGGCCGGTCACCTTTGCCCCCATCGGCTTCGAATATTTGTCGCCGAAATGGAATATGTGTCCGACCTCGATGCCACGTGCGGAAAGACGGTCCGCATCGCCGATGGCGCTCCACGCATCCTCGTCGTGCATTTCGTCAGTCGCCGCATAGGGCGTCGTCCAGTTCCGGACGGTGTCGCCGATTTCCGCGTCGTTGGTAAAGTCGGTGTCTTCGCCGGGCACTTTGAGGTCGAGGAAGGCGCGGTCGCAAAACACCTGGCTTTCACCTGTTTCCGCCAGGATGATGAATTCGTGGCTGAGGTCGCCGCCGATCGGGCCCGTGTCGGCACGCATCGGAATCGCCTTCAGGCCCATCCGCGTGAACGTGCGCAGGTACGACACGAACATGCGGTTGTAGGCAGCTTTCGCGCCCTCGAAATCGAGATCGAACGAATAGGCATCCTTCATCAGGAATTCGCGTGATCGCATAACGCCAAATCGCGGCCGCACTTCGTCGCGGAATTTCCACTGTATGTGATACAGATTGAGCGGCAGATCCTTGTAGGACTTTACGTAGGACCGGAAAATTTCGGTGACCATCTCCTCGTTGGTCGGACCGAACAGCATGTCCCGGTCGTGCCGGTCCTTGAGGCGAAGCATTTCCTTGCCATAATCGTCGTAGCGCCCGCTCTCCCGCCACAGGTCGGCGCCCTGGATCGTCGGCATCAATATCTCAAGCGCGCCGGCGCGGTCCTGTTCCTCGCGAACGATGCGGCAGACCTTGTCCAGCACACGCTTGCCGAGCGGCAGCCAGGAGAAGCTGCCAGCAGCCTGCTGACGGATCATGCCGGCGCGCAGCATCAGCCGGTGAGAAACGATCTCGGCCTCGCGTGGGTTTTCTTTGAGGATGGGCAGGAAGTAGCGCGAAAGCCGCATTATGGTTCCGTAGGAAGGACAGTGATATACGCCGGAATCGGCAGGTCCATGCTTCGTGCATGCATGCGCTTCATAGCCATTTCGTGGAAGAATGGAAACCCGGACATCGCGACGGATTTCCGGCTTCCGGGCTGTTCGTTTGGCAAGCACTCCATGATGAACTATTGTGCACTGCAGCACAATCGGACGCTCATCCTGCCAAATTTCCGCGTGACATTGCGCGCGCCCTTGGGCTAATGTCACCCGATAAACGAGAGGGCGAAACAAAATTCGCTCTCCTACGCGGTCAAAGTCTTGGGAGGATGCGATCTAGGCGCGAGAATTCGCTGCCGCCGGTTACCGGAAACAGATCGGACGCGTTTAAATTGCAAGGCCTCGTGCCTTGCATTTTTTTTGTGCAATCAGCTTCTTGCGGCCAGTTGCTGCGTCAGTGGATGATCTGTCACGTGAAGTCCGGAACCATCCTTGGAATGTCGGCGAATCCGTAACCCAGCCCCTTCGTCAATCCATAGAAACAGGCAATGATCACCGCTGTGACCAGCGTCGTCCAAAGGGCAGCGCGCCACATATGCGGACCGCGTGGCGCACTGGCTACCGTTCCGAGCGTCACGTCGCTGTCCTCGTCCTGAGTCTTGAGCCCGATCGGCAGAACCACAAACAGCACCAGCCACCACACCACGAAGAAAAGCGCTGTCATCGAAACCCAGCTCATTTCTGCTCCAGTTCGACCAGTGTGCCCATGAAATCCTTGGGATGAAGAAAAAGTACCGGCTTCCCGTGCGCGCCTATGCGGGGGTTGCCGTCGCCAAGCACGCGAGCGCCCGACGCAGCGAGCCGCTCGCATGCGGCGACAATGTCGTCGACCTCGAAGCAGACATGATGCATGCCTCCGCCAGGATTCTTGGCGAGGAAGGCACCGATGGGAGACCCCTCGCCGAGCGGCTCTAGCAACTCGATCTTGCTGTTGCCGGTATCGACGAAGACAACGATTACTCCATGTTCCGGCAACGCCTGGGGCCCGCTGACCACGGCTCCAAGCATGTCACGATAGACGGCGCTTGCAGCGGCAAGGTCGGGCACGGCAATGGCCACATGATTGAGCCGTCCAAGCATTTCCATTCTCTAGCGCGTTACGAAAACCGTCACCAGCGGCTTCTTGCCCCATGCTTCGTTTGCCGCAGCCCGAACGGCGCGCCGAACCGACTCCTGAACCAGGTCGAGGTCTTTCCGCCTCTGGCGTGGAATGCTTTCGAATGCGCCGATCGCCGCATCGAGCATCATGTCCTCCAGATCGTTGCCCTTGGCGTCGGAAGCCGCGACGCCAATCGCCACGAGATCCGGATCGCCGGCCAGCTCATATCGGTCGTCGAGAACGACATTGACGGCCACATGCCCGGCGAAAGAGAGCTTGCGACGGTCGCGGATACCCATCGCCTGGTCGTCTCCGATCAGGCGGCCGTCCTTGTACACACGACCGAAAGGCACCTTGCCGAGGATTTCCGCAGCGCCTGGCGCAAGCCTGATCATGTCACCGTCACGCACCTGGGCCACCTCGGGAATGCCGGCAGCCGACATCAGCGCTCCCTGCGCGACCAGGTGCGCCGCTTCGCCATGCACCGGCACGCCGATCTTTGGGCGCGTCCACTCATACATCTTGCGCAGTTCGTTGCGGCGCGGGTGCCCCGAAACGTGAACAAGGGCCTCGCTGTCCTCGATGATTCGAACACCCTGTTCGATCAGCAGATTCTTGATTTCCAGAATCGGCTTTTCGTTTCCGGGGATCGTGCGCGAGGAATAGACGACGATGTCGCCCGGCGACAGGGCGACCGATTTCATCTCGTCGCGGGCAAGCTTGGCCAGTGCGGCACGCGATTCGCCCTGGCTGCCCGTGCAGATGATCACGAGGTTCTCACGTGGAATGAAGCCATAGTCCTCTTCGGCGATAAAGGGCGGGATGCCCTCCATGTAACCGAGCTCGGTGGCAACCCCGATCATCCGCTTCAAGGAGCGGCCAAGCACCAGCACCTGCCGTCCGCAATCGCGGGCGGCCTCGGCGATCGAACGTATCCGTCCTACATTCGATGAGAAGGTGGTGATCGCAACACGCCCGGGCGCCTTTTCAATCACGCCACGCAGTCCCACCCCAACTGCCTGCTCCGACGGCGACTCGCCTTCGCGCATCGCGTTGGTCGAATCGCAGATCAGCGCCAGAACGCCGGCGTCTCCCAAGGCGCGAAACCGCGCCTCGTCGGTCATCGGGCCGATTTCTGGTGCGGGATCGATCTTCCAGTCACCCGTATGAATAATGGTTCCGAGTGGCGTTGTGATCGCCAGCGACATCGGCTCGGGGATCGAGTGGCTCACCGGCACGGCCTCGATCTGGAAAGGCCCCACCGCAAACTTTTCACCGGCGCGATAGATCGTCACCGGGATCTTCGGCGCACCCCCTTCTCCCTGACGCTTGGCCTCGAGCAATCCCGCCGCGAAAGGCGTCATCCAGACCGGCGCCTTCAGCTTCGGCCAGATATCAAGCAGCGCGCCATAGTGATCCTCGTGCGCGTGGGTGATGACGATGCCACGAAGACTGGCCAACTGGCTCTCGATGAAACGCGTGTCGGGAAGCACCAGATCCACGCCCGGCAGCGTCGCATCCGGAAACGTCACCCCGACATCGACGACGATCCATTCGCGCTTGTCGGCCGGACCGTAACCATAAAGCGCAAAATTCATGCCTATCTCGCCGACACCGCCGAGCGGCACGAAGACCAATTCTGCGCCGGTTTTCCTAGCCATCGATGTTCACCTTTCCTGGCGCTTCAAACAGCGCCTGCGGACGCGACTGCGCCAAAATGCACGTCGCCCGCTGCAATTTTCACGATTTCACCGCTCCTGGAGCGGACGACAAACCGGCAGTCATCGTCAATGGTTTCGAAGACGCCGCGTACGACATTGCCATCGACTCGTACCGCGACTTCCGATCCTAGCCCCGCAGCCCGCGAAAGCCAGCGCTGGCGAATCCGCCACAGCCCTCGCCCCGTGTCCCATTCCCTGCAATTTTGTGTCCAGGCGTCCGACAGCGCGAGGAACAGCGTTTCTGCATCACACCGCGAACCCAGCGACTGAAGCGACGTCGCAGGATACCGCAGATCCTCTGGGTGGGAGACGACATTGACCCCGATTCCGACGGCGAGCGCAAAACGGCTGCCTTCAAGTATCGCGGATTCGAGCAGGATGCCGGCAAGCTTGGCGCCATCGGCCAGCACATCATTGGGCCATTTCAATTCGAAGCGGGTGCGGGGATCCGTGCCCTGAACGCCGTCGGGCGCGACCGAGATCGGCTGGTTCGGGACCACTGCATGAAGTGCGTCGGCCAGCGCCAGGCCGGCAACAAAACCGAGTGTCGCGGCGAGCCCGAGGTCATGGCTGTCGACAACCAGCAGCGTGGCCGCCAGATTGCCGCTCGGCGTATCCCATACGCGACCGCGCCGCCCCCTGCCGCTCTCCTGCCTGCTGGCCACGATCCAAAGATTGCCGGGGTCGCCGTCCCGGGCGCGCTCCAGCGCAAGCGCGTTGGTCGAGCCGACACTTTCATGCGATTCGACCCGGTAGCCTTCCGACAGCGCTGTCGGAGTCAGTTTGAAAGCCATCAGCTAGAAGAACGTTCGGGCGGCGGCTTCAGCGATCGTGCCGATCGGCCCGCCGATCAGAACGTAAAGCAGCACGAACGCACCGGAAAGGCCGAGTACAATACGCAAGGCGCCCGGCATTGGAAGAAAGCTGCCGGCAGCTTCGTCAAACCACATGATCTTGATGATACGCAGATAGTAGTAGGCGCCAACCACCGAGGCCAGCACTCCGATCACGGCCAGCGTGTAGAGACCGGCATTGACGGCAGCGAGGAACACATACCATTTGGCCCAGAAACCGGCGAGCGGGGGTATGCCGGCCAGCGAGAACATCAGGATGGTCAGGATCGTCGCCATGATCGGGTTGGTCGATGACAGGCCAGCCAGTTCGCTGATCTGCTCGACAT
>JBKJRE010000354.1:0-5403 GCA_046594775.1 Rhizobiaceae bacterium
GCAAACTCTAAAATCCGGTTTCAATATTCAATCAGGGTCGCACGCAATGGCAGAGTTTCCGCAAAAGGCGAAGGTCGTCATCATCGGTTTGGGTGGCATCGTGGGTGCGTCGATCGCCCATCATCTCATTGAGCGCGGATGGGACGATATCGTCGGCATCGACAAGTCGGGTATTCCGACCGACATCGGTTCGACGGCGCATGCCTCGGACTTCTGCTACACGACGAGCCACGACTACCTTTCGGTCTGGACCACCCAGTACTCGATCGATTTCTACGAGAAGATGGGCCACTACGCCCGGATCGGCGGCCTCGAGGTGGCGCGTGTCGGCGATGATGACCGCATGGCCGAGATCAAGCGCAAGATCGCTTCTGCCAAGGCTTTCGGAACCCGTGCCCGGCTGATCGAACCGGCTGAGATCAAGCAGAAATTTCCGCTCCTCGAAGAGGATGTGGTGCAGGGAGGTCTTTGGGATCCCGATGCCGGTCTCGTCATACCTCGCTCGCAGACAGTTGCAGGCAAACTGGTCGACCAGGCGGAGACGTCAGGCAAGCTCAAGGCCTTCGCCAACACGCCGGCGAAGTCGCTGGTGATTGAGAACGGCCGCATCAAGGGCGTGGTCACGGAGCGCGGGACGATCGAAGCCGACTATGTGGTCGTCTGCGCCGGCATCTGGGGCCGGCTGATCGCCGAGATGGCCGGCGAGGACCTGCCGGTGATGCCGATCGACCACCCGCTTACCTTCTTCGGCCCATACACCGAATTCGCCGGCACCGGCAAGGAGATCGGCTGGCCGTTGCTGCGCGACCAGGGCAACTCGGCCTATATGCGTGATACGGGCGACCCCAGGACCGCCGAGGGCGGGCAGATCGAATGGGGCTACTACGAGGAAACCAACCCGCGGCTGTGCCATCCGCGCGAACTCCTGGAGAAGCACCAGTCGCGGCTTTCGCCATCGCAGCGCGATCTCGACATGGATCAGATCCTGGCGCCGCTGGAACGCGCCATGGAATTGACGCCCATCCTTGGCGAGCTCGGCTATAACGAGGGTCACTCTTTCAACGGGCTGCTGCAGGTCACAACGGATGGCGGACCCTCGATGGGCGAAAGCCAGAAGGTAAGGGGGCTATGGTATGCGGTCGCCATCTGGGTCAAGGATGGCCCGGGCATGGGCAAGCTGATCGCCGACTGGATGACCGACGGCCGCACGTCGGTCGATCATCACGCACTCGACTATGCGCGCTTCTATCCGCATCAGACCCAAGAGCAGTTCATCCACGACCGCTGCACCGAAACGGCGATGAAGGTCTACAATCCGGCCGTGCATCCGCGCGAACCCTTTTCCAAGAGCCGCAACATTCGCCGCTCGCCCTTCTGGGAGCGCGAGAAGGAACTTGGCGGCCACTTCATGGAACTCGGCGGCTGGGAGCGCGCACATGGCTATGCGGCCAACGAGCATCTGCTCGAAAAATACGGCGAACGCGTGCCGGTGCGCGAGAACGAATGGGACAAGCGACACTTCTGGCGGGTCTCGAACGCCGAGCATCTGGCCATGAGCGAAGATTGCGGCATCGTGAACCTGTCGCACTTCGCCATGTACGATGTAGAAGGTCCCGATCATGTGGCGTTGATGGAGTGGCTATGCGCTGCCCGTATTGGCGGTGACGCCAATGTCGGCAAGGGCATCTACACCCATTTTCTCGACGCTGAAGGCATGGTGCGCGCCGACCTGACCGTCATACGCATGGCCGATCGATGTCGGGTAGTCGACGGGGCGGACGCCGGGCCACGCGACTTCCAGTACATGCGGCGTGTGGCGCAAGACAAAGGGTTCGACGTCACCATCACCGACGTGACGCAAAAATACGTGACAGTGGGCATATGGGGACCCAATGCCCGCGCCACCTTGCAGAAGGTGGTCGACAATCCCGATAGCCTGTCGCAGGAAAAATTTCCCTTCGCTGCCATCAAGCCGCTGAGTATTGCCGGCAAGGAGGTTACCGCCTTCCGCATCTCCTACGTCGGCGAGCAGGGCTGGGAGCTGCATATGCGCTACGAGGACGGTCTGGCTGTGTGGGACTCGTTGCGTTCAACCGGCGTGATGGCCTTTGGCGTGGAGACCTATGCCAACACCCGACGCATGGAAAAGAGCCTGCGGCTGCAGAATGCCGACCTCCTGACGGAATATAATCTGCTGGAAGCCGACCTTGCCCGCCCGAAGGTCAAGGAGGCCGATTTCTGCGGCAAGGCCAAGCATGAAGAGTATCGCGCCCGGTCGCACCAACCGGCGATGCTCTGCACGCTGGTCATGACCGACAATATCGATGCGGGCGGCGTCGCCCGCTATCCGGTCGGCACCCTGCCGGTTATGGATCCGGAAACGGGTGAGACGTTGGTCGACGAACTCGGTCGCCGGTCCTTCACTACCTCGATCGCCTACGGGCCAACAATCGGCAAGAACATCGCGCTTGCTTATCTGCCTTGGTCCTGGTGCCAGGAGGGCCGCAAACTGGCTGTTGAATACTTTGGCGAGACCTATCCCGTCGAGGTGGCTGCGGTCGGCTACAAGCCGCTTTACGATCCGGAGAACGTCAAGCCGCGAAGCTGATTGGCGCGGCACGAAGAGATACGGTCGCAGAAACGTGAATGGGTCGCGTCCGTTTCTATGCGCTGGATTCTTTCTTTCCGATGGTTTTGGCGTAACCTCGGATCATGCCTCGTCCAGGATGCGCGATCATGTCTCGTGCGGGATGCGCATTGCGGGTTTCACGACTTGTGGTGGCATTGGGCCTTTGTTTGTCCAAGCCTCCGGCAGCTAGCGGTGCCGAGCGTGTTGATGTCGAGTTGGTGTTGGCGGTCGATGTTTCGCTTTCCATGTCGCCCGATGAACTGGAAATCCAGCGAGCCGGCTATTCCGCCGCGCTTACGCATGACCTCGTTCTCAAAGCTATCGCCGGGGGTGTCTACGGGAAGATTGCGATCACCTATTTTGAGTGGGCCGGGTCAACCTTGCAGCATGTCATTGTGCCGTGGACAGTTATCGCCAACCGCGCAGACGCCGAAGCGGTAGCCGCGAGACTGTCGGCCCAGCCGCCCAACAGCGCGCGGCGAACCTCCATATCGGGCGCGCTGGAATTCGGCGCTGATCTCTTTGCCGAAAGCCAGTTCGAGAGTCTCAAGCGGGTTATAGGTATATCGGGCGACGGGCCCAACAATCACGGTCCGCCTGTCGATTTGACGCGCGACTGGATCGCGGCGCAGCGCATCACCATCAACGGCCTGCCGCTTATGACCAGCAGCGGTTTCACCAATGCCTACGATGTCAGCAATCTCGACCGTTACTACACCGATTGTGTAATCGGCGGCCCGGGCGCGTTCATGATTCCGGTCAATGACTGGTCGCAGTTTCCCGAAGCCATCCGGCGAAAGCTCGTGCTCGAACTTGCCGGTCCTTGGTCACCAGTATGGGCGGCCGAGGAAGCCGCGCATCCGCCGATCGTGCGGGCGCAATCTGCGCCACCCGCCGATTGCATGATCGGTGAAAAACTGTGGCGTGACCGCAGCTGGATGTTCGATGCCCGCTGATGCCCCTCTCTCGCCGCTGCGCCGCGCTCAGGCCGCTAATAACTGTTTCCGGTCCAGCCTTTCTTGCTGCGGCGACCGCGAATAAAGTTCCCGATAGCATTTCGAGAAATGCGACGCCGAGACAAAACCGCACGCTACCGCAACCTCCACCACCGGCAGCGATGACTGGATCAGCAGGTGGCGGGCACGGTCCAGGCGGATTTCCAGATAGTAGCGCGCTGGTGAGCGGCCCATCTCGGTGCGGAACAGTCGCTCGATCTGCCGCCGGGACAGGCCGACATGGTCGGCGACCTCGATCAACGACAGCGGCTCCGACAGATTGCCTTCCATGAGTTCGATAATTGACAACACCTTGGCGTTCTGGACTCCGAGCCTCGCACGCAACGGCAGGCGCTGACGATCGGTGGGGCTGCGCACCCGGTCGGTGAGCACCTGCTCGCAGACCCTGTTGACCAGATTTTCGTCGAAATCGTCGCCGATCAGCTTCAGAATCATGTCCAGAGCCGCGGTGCCGCCGGCACATGTGTAGATATTGTGGTCGACCTCGAAAAGGTCGGCAAACACATTGGCCTTCGGAAACGCTTCCGAAAAACCTGGCAGGTTCTCCCAATGGATGGCGCAACGCTTGTTCGACAGAAGCCCGGCGGTGGCCAATATGTGCGCTCCGGTGCACAGGCCGCCAATGGCGACCCCGCGGTTGTACTCCTCGCGCAGCCAGGCAAACGTCGACTTGCTCTGATAGCGTTCGACATTGATGCCGCTGCACACGACGACCATGGATGGCCGGTCCGGACCCGCCATCTTCTTGCGTTCGTCGTCAAGCGACGTGTCGACCGCGCATTCAACAAAATTCGATGCCCGTACGGGCCTGCCGTCCAGGCTGGCGAGACGCCAGCGGTACGCCTCGTAGCCGAGCATTCGATTGGCGGAGCGCAGCGGGTCCAGCGCCGTCGCAAAGGCAATCATGGTGAAGTCGGGGACGAGGTAAAAGACGAAGGAGCGCTTGATGGGATGCTTTACGCCGTCCACGATACCCTCACACGCATGAGCCATGACGCGAACGCAATGCCGCTATCAGATTGCGACCATCGTGTCGCTATCAGCAAAATCGACAACAGGAATATGCGGCGCTGTCAATTGTCAGCGCCGCATACGGAACATTAAATTTTGTGGTTTGGTCGCAAACCGGCAAGTCGCGACTTTGTCGCCATGCAACGAAAAACCGCCTCGGTCGTCATGAACTGGGCGGCAATCCGACGAGCGCCAGGTCCGCTTGCGAGCCTGGGATATGTTGCGACTATGCGAGGAAGCCCAGGCGGGCGCCTGCCACGGCGCCGGTCTGACCAGGCATCGTGCGGCCAAGTTTCTGGCGCTCAAGCGCCGTAGTCAGGTTCATTTCGCGGCGGACGCCGAACAGGCGGGACAGGAACTTCATGACACGTCTCCATGCACAATGGTTACACGGGGTGCCTTCGCTTGGAAGGAGTGGGGCATCTCGTTTCTGTCGCTGATATAGGCGCGTCTGGATGGAATTTAAGCAGCAAATGCGAAGCGGCCAGATACGAATGCGACATCGGGTGCGACGTCCTCGCGATCATATCGGTTTAAATTCGGAATGTCTTGCCGGGGGGCGTGGCGGCAGCGCCGGATGGCTCGCTTGTTCCGCACATCAGGCGATATCGGGTTTGATGTTGCGAAATAAAAAAAGCCTGCCGGATGTGCGGGGACATGCGGCAGGCAATCAGTTTTGTTTGCTCACGATTGTTACCGTTTAGCCCGCCAACGGAGGGCGTGGCGAACGCCGGTGTCCGAGTTGAA
>JBKJRE010000023.1:0-13493 GCA_046594775.1 Rhizobiaceae bacterium
GGAGTGTACGTGATGTTTGATCTCACAGGTCGCAAGGCGTTGGTAACTGGCGCATCCGGAGGCATAGGGGAATCCATCGCGCGAACGCTGCACGCCATGGGCGCGACAGTTGGACTGCATGGGACAAGGGTTGAAAAGCTCGAAGCGCTGGCCGGTGACCTTGGCGATCGGGTAAAGGTGTTTCCTGCGAACCTGTCGAGCCGCGACGAAGTGAAAGAACTGGGTCAGAAGGCCGAAGCCGAGCTCGAAGGCATCGACATTTTGGTCAACAATGCCGGGATTACGAAGGATGGCCTGTTCGTGCGCATGTCTGATGCGGACTGGGACGCAGTGCTCGAGGTCAACCTCACCGCCGTGTTCCGGCTGACACGGGAATTGACCCATCCGATGATGAGGCGGCGCCATGGCCGCATCATCAACATCACCTCCGTCGTCGGAGTCACCGGCAATCCCGGTCAGGCCAACTACTGCGCATCCAAGGCCGGCATGATCGGTTTGTCGAAATCGCTGGCCCAGGAGATCGCGACGCGCAACATCACGGTCAATTGCGTCGCGCCAGGCTTCATCGAATCGGCCATGACCGAAAAGCTGAACGACAAGCAGAAGGACGCCATCATGGCTGCCATTCCTGCTCGTCGGATGGGAACCGGGGCGGAAGTTGCGTCGGCGGTAGCCTATCTCGCCTCCGATGAGGCTGGCTACGTCACCGGCCAGACCATTCACGTCAATGGCGGCATGGCGATGATTTGAGGCGCCTCGCGTCGCGGTCGGAACGGTTAAGCTCCATCCGCCGGTGACTTCCGGGATTTCGGCGGCTACCCTCATTGGCTGTGCATTAGCGCCCAACTTCCCCTATAGCGCCAAATATCGAGCCATTTCGCCTTGGACCTGCAGGAGTTTTCGTGTAATGCGCCTGCAACCCGGCGCTTGGAACCGGATTCCTCGCGGTGGCGTTGTATCCGCCGAGGAACATCTTTCAGCTTGATTAGCGCCATTCCGGCGTCTAACGAATGCATATAAACACAGGACGAGGATGCCCAAATGAGTGACACCGCAGAGCGCGTCAAGAAGATCGTTGTCGAACATCTCGGCGTCGACGCCGAGAAGGTAACCGAGGGTGCGAGCTTCATTGACGACCTGGGCGCAGACAGCCTCGACACCGTCGAACTCGTGATGGCGTTCGAGGAAGAGTTCGGCGTCGAAATTCCCGATGATGCCGCAGAAACCATTCTGACAGTTGGCGATGCAGTCAAGTTCATCGACAAGGCTTCGGCCTGAGCGCTGCGCCTGTCACGGGCATTTCGGGAGGACCAGCGATGCGGCGAGTCGTCGTCACGGGCATGGGGCTTTTGTCGCCCTTTGGCGTGGGCGTCGAGCATGGCTGGCAGCAGATCCTCTCGGGACGAAGCGCGGCATCCCGAATAGCGTCGTTCGATGTCGAGGATTTCGCCTGCCAGGTCGCACATGCGATTCCGCGAGGCGATGGCAGCCACGGTTCCTTCAATCCCGAATCGTTTCTGGAACCCAAGGAACTTCGCAAGATCGGCGATTTCATCCTCTACGGCATTGTCGCTGCGGACGAGGCGCTTGCCAGTTCCGGATGGTCGCCGAAGACGGAAGCTGAAAGATGCGCCACCGGCGTGATGATCGGCTCGGGCATCGGCGGCATCGAGGGGATCGCGGACAACGCGATCATCCTCAAGGAGCGCGGGCCGCGGCGCATAAGCCCGTTTTTCATTCCCGGTAACATCATCAATCTCGTTTCGGGCCAGGTTTCCATCCGACACGGCCTGAAAGGCCCGAATCATGCCGTCGTAACGGCGTGCTCGACGGGGGCCCATGCCATTGGCGACGCCGCCCGGCTGATCATATTTGGCGATGCCGACGTTATGGTTGCGGGCGGTGCGGAGTCACCGATCACGCCGCTATCGGTTGCAGGTTTTGCCGCCTGTCGCGCATTGTCGACCGGCCGGAACGATACACCCGAACATGCCTCCCGCCCCTATGACCGGGACCGCGACGGTTTCGTGCTGGGAGAGGGCGCAGGCGTCGTCGTTCTGGAGGAACTCGAGCACGCAAAAGCACGCGGCGCGACGATCCATGCCGAGGTCACCGGTTATGGACTGACAGGCGACGCCTACCATATCACCGCCCCGGCCGAGGGGGGCGACGGCGCCTACCGCTGCATGTCGGCCGCGTTGAAACGGGCCGGCCTCACGCCTTCGGATATTGACTATATCAACGCACACGGCACCTCCACCATGGCCGATACGATCGAACTCGGTGCGGTGGAGCGGTTGGTTGGCGACGCCGCGTCGAAAATTTCAATGTCATCGACGAAGTCGTCGATAGGCCATCTGCTTGGTGCGGCGGGGGCTGCCGAAGCGATATTTTCGATACTTGCCATCAGGGACAACGTCGTCCCGCCTACAATCAACCTGGAAAATCCCGAGCACGAAACGGCCATCGATCTGGTGCCGGGCAAATCACGCGCCCGGCAGGTCGACGTGGCGCTGTCGAATTCGTTCGGCTTTGGTGGTACAAACGCGTCGCTGGTCTTTCAGCGCTACAACGGCTGAGTCTGCGGCGATACCGCGAATTTTGCCACATTCGAACTTACTCTTGCGGCTGTCTCCGAACGCAGGGTTCGTCCAGAAGGCAATGTTGAGGCGATATGAACATAAAACCGGCAAGCGATGGCGATTTCGGACGACGCAATGCTCCGATGCAGCCCATTGTGCCGAAAACGGCGAGCGAAGCCCTGAGACCTGAGCAAGGAACGCCACCACCCAGACGCTCGCGCAAGTCACGCAGCCAGCTGGTCATATTCATGAACTTCCTGGTCTCATCGGTCATCCTCATGGTTCTGGCCGCCGGTGTCGCTGTCTACCTTGGAAAAAGCGAGTTCGATGGACCGGGCCCTTCCGCGACGGCGGCGAATTTCCTGGTCAAGCCTAACACTGGCGTGGCCGACATAGCGGAGCAGCTTGAACGGCGCGGCCTGATCAGCGATTCCAGAGTGTTTCGGCTGGGCGTCCGGGCCTATGGGCACGATGCCAAGCTCAAGGCCGGCGAGTACGAGATTCAGGCAAGGGCTTCCATGCGCGACATCATGGAACTGCTTAAAAGCGGAAAATCGGTGCTGGCCTCGCTGACAATCCCTGAGGGCATGACTGTCGAGCAGGCTTTCCAGCGCATTGCCGAGGAGGAGACCCTGACCGGAGATATGCCGGCCGAAATGCCGCCCGAAGGAAGCCTTGTTGCCGATACGCAGCGCTTCACGCGGGGCTCCACGCGTCAGCAAATTATCGAAAAGATGCTCGCTGATCAGAAGAAGCTTGTTGAAAGCATTTGGAATCGCCGCGTAAACGGTCTTCCCCTGGCAAACATCAATGAATTCGTCACCCTGGCTTCGATCGTCGAGAAGGAAACCGGTAGAACCGACGAACGTTCGCGTGTGGCCGCAGTGTTCATCAACCGCCTGAACAAGGGAATGCGGCTTCAGTCCGACCCGACAATTCTATATGGACTCTTTGGCGGCAAAGGCCGGCCTGCGGACCGTCCGATCTACCAGTCGGATATCGACAAGCCGACACCATACAACACCTATATCATTGATGCCTTGCCGCCGACGCCGATCGCCAATCCCGGGCGCGCATCCCTCGAGGCGGTTGCAAATCCGTCGAAGACCAACGATCTGTATTTCGTTGCCGACGGAACCGGCGGGCATGTCTTCGCGTCTAGCCTGGAGGTTCATAACGAGAATGTCGCGCGATGGCGGGCTTTCAAGCTCAAGCAGGAGCAGGAAGCGGCCCAGGCCGAGGCTGCAAAGCCTGAAGCAGAGCCGTCCGGCACCACCGCCGAGTGAAATTCCGCGCGGCTCAGGCAGCAGCAACATTTCGACATTTGTGCTTGGGCTGCGAGATCCTGCGCCAGGGGGCTACAAACAGACATGAATTTGCAAAGCATGACAGGCTTCGCGCGCGCCACAGCCGATCATCAGGGCACCGCGGTCGCTTGGGAGGTCAAGTCGGTCAACGGCAAGAGCGTCGAACTCCGCCTCAGGCTGCCGGCTGGTTCGGACAGGTTTGAGCCCGCACTGCGACAGGCTTTACAGAAGCGTTTTTCACGCGGCAACTTTCAAGCGACATTGACGGTCGGGCGTACGGCCGGATCTCAAGCGGTTCCGGTGGTCAACGAGGCTTTTCTGAAAGACGTCGCGGGACTGGCAACACGCCTGCAGGAGCAGTTTGGAGTGGGCGCGGCGACGGCTGACGGGCTGCTTGCTCTGCGCGGCGTTCTCGAGATTCCGGAGACGCAGGACACCGAGGAGGTTCGCTCGGCACTGGATTCAGTCGTGCTGGACGCCTTTGGGCAGGCGCTGGACGGGCTTGAACTGGCACGCAAGTCCGAGGGCGAGGCGCTAAAGCGACTGCTCCTGTCCCAGATCGACGCAATCGATGATCTGGTTCTGAGCGCCGAGGCCGACCCGTCACGCGAAACCGCGGCCATACGGGAAAAACTCACGCAGCAAGTGCGCCTCCTCCTCGACTCATCGACCAATCTCGACGAGTCGCGCCTGCACATGGAGGCGGCCTTTCTTGCCACGAAGGCGGATATCCGCGAGGAAATCGACAGGTTGAAGACGCATGTGGCGTCAGGCCGGACACTGCTTGCAAATGGCGGCCCTGTTGGCAGAAAACTCGATTTTCTGGCGCAGGAATTCAACCGCGAATCGAATACTCTGTGTTCCAAGTCCAACGCGGCAACCATCACCGCCATCGGCCTGGAACTGAAGTCGGTCGTCGACCAGTTTCGCGAACAGGTTCAAAATCTGGAGTAGCCTATGAGCGCCGTCACGGGCCCGACCCGCATCCGCCGCCGCGGGTTGATGCTTGTTCTGTCGTCGCCATCCGGCGCTGGAAAATCGACGATCGCCCGCAACCTTCTCGAAAGTGACCCTGGCTTTCAGCTTTCGGTCAGCGTGACGACCCGGCCCAGGCGCGGCAGCGAGATTGA
Organism: Rhizobiaceae bacterium; assembly: GCA_046594775.1. Classification (GTDB taxonomy): domain Bacteria; phylum Pseudomonadota; class Alphaproteobacteria; order Rhizobiales; family Rhizobiaceae; genus CAMYMG01. The sequence goes on from JBKJRE010000023.1 coordinate 5,020, forward strand.
CGGCGTCCACTACCACTTTGTCTCTATGCGGCAATTCTCCCAGATGCGGGATTCCGATGCTTTGCTGGAATGGGCCGAAGTGCATGGCAATTACTACGCAACGCCGCGAGAGCCGGTTGAGACAGCCATGCACGAAGGCCGCGACATGCTGTTCGACATCGATTTCCAGGGCGCGTCGCAGTTGCGGCAGAGAATGCCGGTCGATCTTGTGTCGATTTTCATTCTGCCTCCTTCGATGAAGGAATTGAAGGCTCGCCTGCAGCGGCGTGCTGAGGATCCCGACGACGTCATCAGCAAACGGCTGGAGAACGCGAGAAACGAGATTGAGCACTGGGACGAGTATGATTTCGTTGTCGTCAACAATGATCTTGATCCCGCTTTTTCCGAGGTTCAGGCGATCGTGACTGCCGAGCGCCTGCGACGCGACCGGAGGCCCGGACTGTTCGATTTCGTATCCGGCTTGCTGGACGAAAAGCCCAGCTGACGTCAATTCGGTACGACCGTGAGTTGCTGCATCAGGCGTCCTTCATACCGCGTTGGCCAGGGCTACGAACTCTGCGATATCCAGCGTTTCCGCCCGGCGCGTTGGTTCGATACCGACGGCGTTCAGCAGGGCCTCTCCACCCAGGCCCTTCAGGCTCTGCCGCAGCATCTTTCTGCGCTGACCGAATGCAGCCTCGGTGACGCGCGCAAGCTTGCGAACATCGGCAGCCAGGGGTTGCTCACGCGGTAGGAGATGAACGACGGACGAAGTCACCTTCGGGGCAGGAGTGAATGCCTGAGGCGGAACGTCAAATGCGATCCTTGCCTCGGTGCGCCAGCCGGCAAGAACGCCTAAGCGGCCGTAGGAGTTGCTTGTCGGTCTGGCCACAATCCGTTCGGCGACCTCGCGCTGGAACATCAGCGTCATGGAGCGGTAGAAGGGCGGCCACACCGGAACGGTGAGCCAGCGTACCAGCAATTCCGTTCCGATATTGTAGGGCAGGTTGGCGACGATCCTGACGTTGGTGTCGGCGCAAAGTTCAGCGAAATCGGTCTTCAAAGCGTCGCCCGACACGATGGTGAGGCGATCGGGATAGTGCGCCTCAATCTCAGCCAGAGCCGACAGGCAGCGTTCGTCACGTTCTATTGCGATGACCCGACTGGCGCCATTCATCAGGAGCGCCCGTGTCAGACCGCCTGGACCGGGGCCGATCTCAATTACGGTTGATTGCGAAAGGTCGCCAGCCACCCTCGCAATCTTGCCAGTGAGGTTGAGGTCGAGCAGAAAATTCTGACCCAGAGACCGCTTGGCACGAAGTTCATGCCGCTCAATGACATCTCGAAGCGGAGGCAGTCCGTCCAGACTCATCGATCGGCGACTTCTGTGTTCACAAGGGAAAGCGCCAGCCCAAGCCCAGCCAAAGATCAGCGATTGACGATTTTCGCCTTCTTGCGCAATTCTTCGGTGTACGTTTTGCTGAGGTCATCGTCCTTGCCGTCACCCTTGCCTTCAGCCTGAAACACCATCTTGGCCACGCGGTCGTCCGATACCTCGCGGCTCGAACAGATGCCGATAAATTCCAACCCGACGGGCGTCTCACGGACTGCCGTGGCCCCGCCGACCTTTGTCTGCTTGATTTGCTCGGCCCAATCCGGCGGCAGTTCAGGACCAAATTTTCGTCCAAGGTCCTTGACCGTCACATCGATCAACCCCTTGGCGAATTCGCGCGTGCGGTCGCAACCCGAGAACCGGGCGCGCATTGCGTCGGCCTCCCGCTTGCGTTTCGCCATGCTGCCGCGGTCATTGGCGGGAACGACGAAAATGACCTGCTGGAGCATATATTCGGTAGCGGTCGGCTTTGCGCCCCCCTGTTTGAGCATGCGCTGCGCGACATCCTGATCGGTCATCGTATTGGCCGATCTGCGCCCCCGCAGGCTCAGAACCTGGTTCCACGCCATCTGCGAGCGAATGTATTCCTTGAAATGAGCCGTGGTTACGCCTGACTGATTCATGATGCCGTCGAGCTGCTTGGTCGACATTTTGTTCGACTTTGCGAACCGGATGTATGCGTCATCCACCGCATCATCCTTGATGCTCACGTTCAACCTTTTGGCTTCATCATTGTGAAGCGCCTGGACAAGCATGTCCTCCTGGGCCTCAGAGGCCAGGTTTCCCTTGCGGCGCTGCAGGCGCAAGAACGCTGTGCGGCGCTGGATGTCGTAACTGGTAACCGGGATGTTATTGACGATCAGCTTGATTTCGCTCGCAACGGCAGCGGCTGGCAGCATTGCCGCAGACGCTAGAACTCCCAACGTCAAGAGCGCGACACTCATCGATGCGAGGCATCTTCTAGTCGAAAGCATAAGATACAATCCCGTCTCGTGTCCCTTTGCTGAAGCCGCCGCCTCAATGCCCTCGCTATGCGGCGAAACAATGTCGGCAAATCCGCCGGTTAAAGGTCGGCGGCCTTGGCAGAGGCTGATCCGAAATCGCCAAGCGTCCGGAACGACAGATTGAAGCCGATGCTTTGCGAGCGCTCCAGCGATATCGAATCGCGGGTTTGACTGAAAGTCATCAGATAGGTGAAGCACTCGTCGTCATAGGCGAACCCGAGGGCGTTCTTGACCATCACAGCGGACTCGAAATCATAGGTTCCGGACCCGAAGACGCGCCAGGATTCGTGCAGTCGGGCCGATGCGCCGACGGATAGCTCCCGGCGATCATTCGAAAATCCGTAGAGCGGCTGCGCCTGTATATACGTATAACTGCCGGTCAGCGATAGCGCATCCGTCGAGTAGCCAGCCTTCATCTCGCCGCGACGCATCTCCAGGGTTTGCTCGTCAAGCCGCGCGCTGAGAGAGGCGGAAACACCAATGGGTGCAGCGAACCCGAAAAGACCCACAAAGTCGGATGTGTCGCTCTCAAGTCCGGAATAGGCTCCCGCGTTCACCAAATCAGGCATGGCGAAGGAATTTTCACCCGCAATGCTATAGGATTGGCCGACCAGCCCATTCGCGGTCCAGCCATTCGCGAATGCGCCCGAATAGCGAAATCCGAGATTGGCGCGCGTGCCGCCCTCAATCCGGTCGTAACCGGAAAACTTGTCGCGCTCGAAAAGCGTGGTTGCGTCAAACACGAAGCTCTGGGCGTCTTCGTTGGGAATGCCGAGCGTGCTTTGGTAAGCCGGATCGTTGCGCGCAAAGACCTGTGCCATCGGTTCAAGCACATGGGTCGCGCTGGTCGACGAGAACAGTACGGGAAAACGAAGCTCCAGTCCGGCGGTGGCCAGGAAACGATTATAGGCCGCTCGAACGTCGGACGTAACGCCGATGTCCGGATTGCTTGCCATCGAATTGATGGCGGCGACCGAGTCCGAGGACTGGTTGACGTGCGTCGAGTCGGCCTGGAACGCGAGGAGGGGGGTCAGCACGAGCCCGCCATCCGTCGTGAAGGACCGCTTCCACTCTGCTGCTGCGGTCAACCGGCTCGACGTGCCTTCAATGCCTGGAACCCGTTCAACGGGCGGCGGCGTCGGATCGGTCGGGTCGATCCATGGCGACTCGTCAAGCCGCGAGCGGTCTATGACGCGCATGTTGACGTCGAAATTGAGTTCACCGCCGAAGACTGAATTGTCCGGTGTATAGGCATAATCGAGGGACGGCAGGACCCAGGGCTGTTCAGCGGAACGAGAATCGCGGTCCGAGTCAAAGACCTTTTCCTGAACCTCGAAATGCATGGCTCGAAGATCGAAGAAGTTTCGGTCGTCAAGGCCCGTCAGATAGATTTCGGATGTGTGAACGAAATCGGAATAACCGTCGATGCCATAGGTGCGCGAGAAATTCTTGTCCGACTGGACCAGTATGTCCCACCCAAAATCCCAGCGTGAGTTGATGGCGAACTGGCCGGTCGTTCCCATCATGCCACGCAGTCTGTTTGGATCGCCCTCCCTGCCGCGGTCAACGGTGTTCATATCGAAGGCGCCGGGATCCGTCTGGCTTATGCCTGCGACATGGATGCTGTATGCGCCATTGTTGAATCGCTGGCGCCATTCGCCTTCGGCGAGAAAGCCCTGGTTCGTATAGCCCGTGCCGGTAAGGGTGAGATCGTATGTCGGCGCCAGCGCGAGATAGTAGGGTATGGCGACGCCTACGCCGAGCTCGCTCTTGTACTTGATTCCGGGAATCAGGAACCCTGATTTTCTCTTTACGGTAGGATCGGCAATCTCGAAGTTCGGAAAATTGCCGATCGACACGCCCAGAAATTCAAACTTTGAATGCTCGAATCGGACCGTCTTCGCCTTGCTGTTCCAGATGATACGCTTGGCTTTGAGGCGCCAGATCGGCGCCTTGTCCGGCTGATCCTCGCAAGGTTCGCAAGCGGTATAGACGCCATTGTTGAACGTTGTGAGAAAGCCTCCGCGGCGTTCGGCGCTTTCGGCCGCAAAATAGGTCTTGTCAACCGTTTCGACGCGCAGAGCGTTGACGAAACCGTCACCGAAATCATCCGTAATATCAATTTTGTCAGAATAGATTTTCGTACCGCTGGGATCTACGATCTCGACATTTCCGCTGGCTATCAGCCTCCGGGATTTGCGGTCATAGGTGACCCGATTCGCCACCAGCTTGTTACCGCCATAGTCGATCCTGACGCTTCCGGAGGCCGTAACGCTGTCATCATTGTTGTCGTAGATCAGCGTATCGGCTTCGAGCAGCATCTCGGTGCCCGCGGCGATGTCGGGCGCCAAGTCGGCTACCGTTTGCGCAAAAGACGGAAAGGGTACGAAAGCAAAGGCGAAAACGCACGAAATAGCTGTCGCGCCAAGCAAGCGCGTCATTCTCGTCGTTCTGCGGTCCAAAGCTGCCGCAACCCCCAATTAACCGTCCTCCTTGTAGAGCAGGAACGTCACCCCGAAAAACATGGCTACCATAACCGGTATCCAGACCACAATGAAGGGTGGCACGAATCCCGCATTGCCGAAGGCTTTCACGAGAACCGAAACCACATAAAGCAGAAAGCCGGCAAGTACGCCACCCAGAATCATCGTCGCCGACTGACCCATCCTCGCAAATCGCATCGAAACCGTTGCAGCGATAAGGGTCATGGCGACCAGCAAAAAGGGAAGCGCCAGAAGCGTATGAAGTTGGGTTGCGAAGCTGTTGGCCTTCAGGCCAAAGGATCGCGCCACCTCGATCTTTTGCGGAAGTTCGTAGAAGGGGATTGTGTCGGGACGTGACAGCCGCTCCTGAACGAATTCGGGGCGCAGATTTGTCGGGATCTGTTCGGTTTCCAGAGGCGGCAACTGCTTGCCTTCGCGCAGTCGTTTGACGTCGTGCAGTTCCCAGTAGCCATCGCGAAGAAAGGCGCGGGACGCGTCCCGACGCTCGACGATATCACCATCCGGATTCAGGGAAAAAAAGACGACATCCGCCAGTTCAACGCCGTTGTCGAGAATTGCTCGGGCGCCGATAATCGTGTCGCCTTCGGAGGTTTTTTGACGAAGCCAGGGCGCTGTGAAGGCAGAGACCACGTTGGATTTTCCGGACCTGAACTGCGATTCCAGAGATTCGGAACGCGAGAATGCGTATGCGGCAAGCGGGTTGAGCAAACCTACTGTCAGTACCCCAAACAGCAGTGCTCCCGCGCACAAGGGAACCAGGAACTGCCATGCTGAAATGCCGGCGGAGCGCGCGATTACCAGTTCGTATTTGCGGTTGAGAGAGACAAGCGTTGCTATTGCAGAGAGCAGGGCGACGAAAGGCACAGTCTGCTGCATGATCATGGGAACGCGCAGGGCAGAAACAGCAAAAGCCAGTTGCACTGTAAATCCAGGCAAGCCCGCCGTTCGGCTCGAGAATTCTGTGAAGTCGATCAGCAATACGAGAGCGTAGATGCCGATGAAATACCAGGTCGTGATCGCCGCATAGCGCAAGAAGAAATATCGGCCGAGCGTCGCTCCCATTACGTGGCGCCTTCCGATGAAGCATCACGGCGTGAACGCCAAAAATGCATGAACATCATTCGGTCGCCCAACCACCGCAGCGTGGAAATCAGGAGGTCGGCCAACGCCACCGGAAGTTCCATTGTTCGGTTGGTGCGGATGAACCAGGCGCACACGGCTGCCGAGGCAGCGGGTATCAGATAAACAAGCGGCCACAATGAAGGATCCGACTGAACCTGATTTGCCGAAAGATAGCCAAGCCAACGGATAAACAGTGCGATTGTGACCGCGGTTATGAGAGGATTGATCCGCGATTCGCGGTGCGACCTCGCGTCGCCTGAAACGGAAAGCGCAATCAGAGCAAACACGAGAGGATACACCCAATCCGTGAATCGTCTGTGCAGCTCAGCCCTGAACGATTGAGGGTCCTTCTTGAAGACGGGATCGTTGGGATTTGGGTCGAACAGATAGGGAAGCGTCCGGTCTTTCGGGCGCATTCTTGCCGTTCCGGACGCGGCAGCAAACACTGACAGATCAAAGGCGTAAGAATCAAAGCGAATGACGGAGATGTCGCCGCCCGTGATCTTGCGTTGAATTTCACCGTCATTCATGACCAGGACGTCTTCGTTGTCCCGTTCCACAACCTGGCCCGATTTCGCATAGTAGATGAGGTCAACGCCTTCAGTTCGGGAATCCGCGACGAAGATGCCGCCCAGCCGACCGTCAGCCAGCCGATCTCCTATCTGGATGAACAGGCCATCTTCGATCTTTCGAAACGTTCCCTCCTGGATGACCAGAGATAACAGGTCGCCACGCGCCGTGGCGACAAGTTCCCGGCCGCGCTGGCGCGCATAGGGATCGACGCCATTGTCGACGGCGAACGACACAACGCTTGCCAGCAACGCCAGAAGAATAACCGGACGAATGGTCACCCATCGCGAGGCGCCGGAGGCACTGATGACGACAAGCTCGGAGTCGGCGTTCATCACCGACAGGGTTTGCGCCACCGCGATGATGGCCGCGAAGGGCATGACGACGGGCAGGATCGATGGCAGGATCAGCGAAGCGATCTCGAAAAATGCCAGGGCCGATTGCCCGCTATCGGTCACCAGGTTGATTCGCGCCAATACCTGCGTTGTCCAGACGATGGCCAGCGTCCAGGCCAAGGATGCGCAGAACAGCACCAGAACTCGGCGGAATATGTATCGTTCAATGAGTTTCATGGAGTCCGAACTTGGCCCTCGGGCTGTCTTGCCCATGCGCACTGTTCATGCAAGGCGGTCAAATGCAAGTATCTCCGGTTTGCATGTGCGAAGCTCTGCAATCCACTGGCCACCCGTCCCGGCACTGAATGTCGCCCTGATTGGATAAGGAAGAGCAAACAAGCGAGGTTAACGACTCCTTTCATCCAGTCGCCTTTCGGCGCAATCACGCGGGCTGCTTGCAAAACGCTGCAAAACCGCCAAATGTCCGCGACGAAACCGACAATTGAAGAAACGACAGGGCAGCATATGACGCCGCGACCATCCATCACTTTCGCCAAGATAGTCACCCCCAAGAAGGGCAGCGCAGTATTGCTGACAGCCGAAAACGGCGGATTGAGCGAGGCTGCAAAGGCCTGCGACCCCTCAGCGACGCTGGAGCGCGGTTTTTCGATCACCGGCTTCTCCGCCAAACTGGCTGCAACGCTTGAGGTGATAGCACCGCAGGGGACGCCGCTTGATCGCCTGGTGGCGCTGGGTGTCGGCAAACCCGCGGCGATGACAGAGTTCGACTGGCTTAAGCTCGGCGGGGCGATTGCAGCGCATTTTCGCAAGCCGGCGGAGGTTGCGGTTATGGTTGACCTGCCCGACGCGACACCGGGGGCCTCGGATGCAGCGCATATCGCCGCCGGCATCAGGCTACGGGCTTATACGTTCGACAAGTACAAGACGAAGAAGGACGAGGCTGATGGTCCGGTCACAGATCTCAAGCCGTCGAAGTTCACCATCTACTGTGCCAATCCGGCTGCCGCAAAAAAGCGTTTCGCCGATCTCGACGCAGTTGTCGATGGCGTGACGCTGGCGCGCAATCTTGTCAACGAACCGGCCAACAAGCTCGGGCCGGTGGAGTTTGCGGCTGAGGCCAAGGCGTTGGAAAAGCTTGGCGTCAAGGTGGAAATCCTGGCCGAGAAGGAAATGACCAAACTCGGGATGGGCGCGTTGCTCGGCGTGGCGCAAGGCTCCCCGCGTGGCGCCCGTATGGCGGTGATGCAGTGGAATGGCGGCAAGGCAAAGGAAAAGCACATCGCATTTGTCGGTAAGGGTGTGACCTTTGACACGGGCGGCAATTCGATCAAGCCGGCTGCTGGCATGGAAGACATGAAGGGCGATATGGGGGGCGCTGCAGCCGTAGTCGGTCTCATGCACGCGCTGGCAGCGCGCAAGGCCAAGGTCAATGTCGTCGGCATCGTCGGTCTTGTCGAGAATTCTGTGGACGGCGAAGCGCAAAGACCAGGCGATATCGTGACCTCCATGTCCGGGCAGACCATCGAGATTCTCAATACCGATGCGG
>JBKJRE010000195.1:0-3805 GCA_046594775.1 Rhizobiaceae bacterium
TACAACAACTTCTACGAGTTCGGCACGCAAAAGGGGATTGCCGAAGAAGCGCAGCAACTTGTCGTCCGGCCGTGGGAAATCGCGATTGACGGGCTTGTCCAGAAGCCCTTTACGATCGGCTTCGACGACCTGGTGCGCAAGATTCCTCTGGAGACGCGGCTCTATCGGCACCGCTGCGTCGAGGCGTGGTCGATGACCATTCCCTGGGCCGGCTTTCCGCTTGCGTCGCTGGTGGCAATGGCAAAGCCCCTCACCTCGGCGAAATTCGTCCGGTTCGAGACATTTCTTGACCCCGCCATGGCGCCGGGCCAGAACAACTTCCTCTATCCGTGGCCTTATGTCGAAGGCGTGACCATGGAGGAAGCGACCAACGAGCTCGCCTTCATTGCTACCGGCGCCTATGACAAGCCGCTGGCAAAGCAGCACGGAGCGCCGCTCCGGTTGCACCTACCCTGGAAGTACGGCTTCAAGTCGATCAAGTCGATCCGCAAGATTTCGTTTGTCGAAGAGCGTCCGGTCGGACTTTGGGAAGCGATCCAGCCGAGCGAATATGGCTTCTGGGCCAACGTCAATCCGGAAGTCGCCCATCCGCGCTGGAGCCAGGCAACGGAACGCGTCCTACACACAGGAGACAGCGTTCCCACCCTGCTCTTCAATGGCTACGCCGAGCAAGTTGCGGGTCTTTATGCCGGCATGAGTACGGACAAGCTCTATATGTGAGCTGGTTGCCAGCCAGGTCCGCCGGCTGCCGACATTTTAAGCAACTTCTCCCGTCGCCGGTTCTTTGCGCAGTCGATCTTCGGCGCGCCGGTCTCCCTTGAATTCGATGCCGCAGCCAAAGTTGAGACTGCACCGCTCGAAGTATTGCCGACGATGACGCTCGTTCCACAACAAAAAAGCCGGATCAAGGTGATCCGGCTATAGTTTGATTGGAAGTGCCCGTTAGGGCTAAACCTCCAGAGGGGAACACTCATGAGCGCTAATGGGAGGAGAACGCGCTCAGGAGATGATCAATATATGTGCTGGCCTTGCCCAACAAACAAGCAAAATTGTTGCAAGGCTCCCATGCAAAAAACTACTGTCTGTGGTCCAGCCTTACTGGCCCGATCATTGTACCAGTTGGGCAGGCCTTCAACCGGCCCTCTATTCCAAGCTTGAGCCGATCGAAGGAGCGGATGGCGGACGCTGGCTCATTGAGTTCAAAACGACCAGCTTCGCGCCTTGGCAATAACAAAGTCGCGAAACGCGTGCAGCTTGGCCTGATTTTTCATGGCGTCAGGATAGGCAAAATATGTATCAAAGGAAGGCACTTCGGTTTCGGGAAGGAGTTGCACGAGCCCTGCGTCCTTGTCGATTATGTAGTCCGGCAGCATGGCTATGCCGGCGCCACGCTGGACCGCGCGCTTGATCGACAGGATATCATTGATCTGGAGTGTCGAGATACGCTTTCCTTCATCGAAGTCGCCCACCGTCTCCAGCCAGTTCAGCTCGCTCAAATGCGCCGGAACCGGTTCGCCAAAGGTCACGATACGGTGATCCTTCAACTCGGACATGGAAGACGGCTTGCCGTGCTGATTGACGTAGGAAGGTGACGCGTAAAGATGAAAATGAACGGTGAATAGCCGCCGCTGGATAAGATCGGGCTGTTGCGGCTGACGCAATCTGATGGCGCAGTCCGCCTGGCGCATCATCAAATCCAGTTCTTCATTGGCAAGGATCAACTGGAGGTTGATCTCAGGGTAGAGATCGAGGAATTCCGGTATCCTATCCGTCAGCCACCCTGCCCCGAGGCCTACCGTCGTGGTAACCTTTAGAACACCCGAGGGGCGGTCCTTGGCTTCGGTCAGCCGCGTCTTGATCGCCTCCAGCTGCATTAGCACGTCGTGGGCGGTGCGAAACAGCATCTCGCCCTGCTCCGTCAGCACCAGGCCCCGCGCATGCCGGTGGAACAACGCCACCCCCACGTCATGCTCAAGGGCGCTGACCTGACGGGAGATGGCCGACTGCGACAAGCGCAGAGTCTCCGCCGCATGCGTAAACGACCCAGCCTCAGCTGCCGCGTGAAACACGCGCAGCTTGTCCCAATCCAGGCTCATAACTTCCCCTCGATCAGCCGGCATATAGTGCCGGTCTGTTGATTATTCAGCGGCCTCGCGATGTGCTTGGACACCGGCAAGATACTTCTCCGCTTCCAGCGCCGCCATGCAACCGAGACCGGCTGCTGTCACAGCCTGCCTGTATATGTCGTCAGTAACATCGCCGGCAGCAAACACGCCCGGAACATCGGTAGTCGTGGAGTCGGGCGCAGTCCAGAGATAGCCATTCGGCTTCTGTTTCAGCTTTCCGACGAACAGTTCGACTGCAGGCGCGTGGCCGATCGCCACGAACACACCATCGATCAGCAACGTCGAGATGGCGTCGGTTCGGGTGTTTCTCAGCACAAGCCCACTCGCGGACGGAGGCATGGGCGCTTTGCCTGGCGTCCCGGTTATCTCGTCGACCGCTGTATCCCAAATCACCGAGATATTGTCCTTCTTGAACAAGCGCTCCTGAAGAATGCGTTCGGCGCGAAACTCGTCGCGGCGATGGATGACCGTTACGGTGCGCGCAATGTTGGAAAGATAGAGTGCCTCTTCGACCGCCGAATTACCGCCGCCAACGACCGCGACGTCCTTGTTGCGGTAAAAGAATCCGTCGCAGGTTGCGCAGGCCGAGACGCCGAAACCCTGATAAACTGCTTCGCTGGGAAGGCCTAGCCATTTGGCCTGGGCGCCAGTGGCCACGATCAGCGCATCGCATGTGTATTCGGTGCCGGAATCGCTTTTCAGGCGAAATGGACGCACGTGCAGGTCGACGTCCGTAATCAGGTCGTTCACCACCTCGGTCCCGACGTGCTGCGCCTGTTTCAGCATCTGCTCCATCAGCCAGGGTCCCTGGATCGGATCAGCAAATCCCGGGTAATTTTCCACATCCGTGGTGATCATCAACTGCCCGCCTTGCTGCATGCCGGCGACCAGCAGAGGTTTTAGCATTGCCCGGGCAGCGTAGATTGCCGCCGTATAGCCTGCAGGGCCAGAACCGATGATAAGAACAGGGGCATGCTTGACTGTCATCGCAAATTTCTCGCATCTGGCAAAACGCGATCGACGCATCCTGCGCAGTTTTTCGCATTGACGCTTAATCTAGGTGCTGCATGCAATGGCAGCAAGCGGCCGACTGTTCTCGTCCCCGAAAAGCTTGGCGCCCGAAGCAACGGAATGCAAAAAAAACAATGTGATTGTCACGATCCGAAAGTGGTCTAATGACACAGGCACCACAGATTCTCACGCGAAGGCGACGTGACCATCCATGCTGATCAAGGCAGATCTCGATCCCATCGACTGGAAGATCCTTCTGGAGCTGCAGCAGCAGGGCCGCATCACGAATGTCGAGCTTTCCAAGCGGATAGGCATCTCGGCGCCGCCCTGCCTAAGGCGGGTCAAACGCCTTGAAGAAACCGGTATCATCCGCGGTTACCGCGCAATGCTGAACGCGCCGGCGCTGGGACTTGATGTCGTCGCGTTTTGCCTGGTCGGTCTGCATCATCAATCAGAAGCGGAATTGCGTACATTCGCCGAGTTGACAAGGAACTAGAGCGTCGGGCGGATTTTTTGAATCCGCCGATTCCGTCGGCTTCGATTTTATGATCCATCAACATGGCAGGAGGACTTGCCATGTCTCGCGCTTATTCTTTGGACCTTCGTCAGCGGATTGTTGATGCGATAACGCAGGGCGAAACGCGCCGTGCAGCGGCTGCGGCTTTCAA
>JBKJRE010000345.1:0-2641 GCA_046594775.1 Rhizobiaceae bacterium
GCTTGATGCCGGTGTTCTGGAACGCCGGGAAATGCCGGAACCCCACTTCCAGCGACGGCGCGATCCGGTCGATGTCCGGCTCCAGAAGTTCGTGGCCGAAATTCCACGGCGTGGAAAATTCCGACCATGGCTTGTTGGCCTTCTCGTAGGTCCCCATCAGCATGCCGCCGCGCTCCTGGCGCAGGTAAAGCTCGCCGTCGAAATCGACCGCGTGGATCACCTCCTTGCCGGTCGTGCGGTTGATTTCCGCCACTTCGGGCATGTCCTCGGTGATCAGGTACATATGCTCCATGGCCAGCACCGGCAGCTCCAGCCCTACCATGCGGCCGACCTCGCGCGCCCACAGCCCACCCGCGTTGATGACATGCTCGGCCACGACCTCGCCCTTGTTGGTGATGACGCGCCATTTGCCGTCGGGCAGCCGCACGATGTCCTCGACCTTGGTGAAGCGCTCAACCTCGGCGCCCAGCTTGCGCGCCGCCTTGGCGTAGGCGTGGGTGACGCCCGACGGGTCGAGATGCCCGTCCTCGGAATTGCGCACCGCACCGACAAACTGCTTTGGGTCAAGGAGTGGCATCAGTTCGGCCGCCTCGGTCGACGAGATTTCCTCCAGGTCGAGGCCGAGATAGCGGCCCTTGGCGACGACGCCGCGCAGCCAGTCCATGCGCGCCTCGGTGGCGGCCAGGAGCACGCCGCCGGTGATGTGCACGCCGGTCGCCTGGCCCGACAGCTCCTCGATCTCCTTGTAGAGGCTGATCGTGTATTTCTGCAGCTTGGCGACGTTCGGGTCGCCATTGATGGTGTGCATGCCGCCCGCCGCATGCCAGGTCGAGCCCGAAGTCAGCTCGTCGCGCTCCAGCAGCACCACGTCGGTCCAGCCGGCGCGCGCCAGGTGAAACAGCACCGAACAGCCGACGACCCCGCCGCCAATGACCACAACCCGTGCATGCGATTTCATGATTTTGTCCGTCGTTTCAGTGTGTTGGGAGTGATTCGGGAATCGGATTGGCAAGGCGTTGAATCAGCGCTGCAAGTTCGCACTGCTTTCCACCCCGCTCACGGCTCGCCCTGCCCGATCGCTTCCTTGCGCTTCGCCACATAGGCCTCCAGCGCCTCCAGCCGGTCGGGCTGCATCACAGGCTGCTCGTAATCCTCCAGCGCCTTCTTCCACAGCCGCGTCGCCCGCGCCGTGGCATCCAGCGAACCCGCCTCCTGCCATGCCTCATAGTTCTGCCAGTTGGACAGCATCGGCTGGTAAAAGGCGGTGGAATAGCGCTCCAGCGTATGCGGCTCGCCGAAGAAGTGCCCGCCGGTCGGCACGCGGCCTAGCGCCTCGAGCGCCAGTTCCCCCTCATTGACCTCGATCGGCGCCAGGAATTCCATCATGTGCTGGATCATCTCGACGTCGATGATGAACTTCTCGAACGAGGCGGTCAGCCCGCCCTCCTGCCAGCCGGCCGCGTGGTAGATCAGGTTGCCGTGCCCGAGCACCGCGCCCCACAGCGCCATCATTGTCTCGTAGGTGCCTTGCGCGTCGGCGGCGTTGGAGGCCGAGCCCGGCGTCGTGCGGTACGGCAGATTATAACGCCGCGCCAGTTGCCCCGAGGCGATGTTGGCCTTGGTGTTTTCCGGCGTGCCGAAGGCGGGCGCGCCCGAGCGCATATCGACATTCGAGGTGAAGGCGCCATACATCACGGGCGCGCCTGGCCGCACCAGCTGCGTCAACGTCACGCCGAACAGCGCCTCGGCATTCTGCTGCGCCAGCGCGCCGGCCAGCGTCACCGGGCTCATCGCGCCCATCAGCGTGAACGGCGTCACGGCCACAGACTGACCGTGCTCGGCCATGGCGATCAGTCCCTCCGACATGGAATCGTCGAAGCGGCGCGGCGAATTGACCGAGATGATCGTCGTCAGACCCGGATTGTCGCGCATCTGGTCGAGCGTCAGCCCGCGCGAAATCGCCATCATCTCGATGCCGTCGAGCGCCCTGCCCCGGCCGATTGCCGAGACGTGAAAACCCTTGTCGGTCAGCGTCAGATTGGCGAAATAGGTATCAAGATGGCGCTGGTTGGCGGGCAGTTCGACCGGCGCGCAGACCTGGTTGCCAAGCATGTGGATGCAGTTGAAATGCTGCGCCAGCCGCACCAGGTCGCGGTAGTCGGCCATGTTGCCGGCGCGCCGGCCGCGCTCCATGTCGTGGACGTTGGGCGGTCCCGCCACCAGCGTGAAGTTCAGCGTATCGCCGCCGAGATGGATCGTCCGCTCGGGGTTGCGCGGCGTCAGCCGGTAATGCGACGGCGTCGTCTTCAGCGCCTCGGCCACCAGCCCACGGTCGAGCCACACGGTCTGCGTCACATGGTCGATCTTGGCCCCGGCCTTCTCGAACAGCGACAGGGCTTGGCCGCTCATCGCCTCGATGCCGAAATTCTCCAGGATGTGCAGCGAGGCCTCGTGGATCGCCTCGATCTGGTCGGCCGACAGCAGCTGCATCGGCGGATAGGGATTGCGCACCCGCCTCAGCGGCAGTTGCGGGATCGGCGCTGGCCCCCGATTGCTGACGCGCCGGCGGGGAGCCGAGCGCGTCAGCAATCGGGGGCCAGCGCCGATCCCGCAACTGCCGCTGAGGCGGGTGCGCAATCCC
>JBKJRE010000456.1:0-2608 GCA_046594775.1 Rhizobiaceae bacterium
CGCAGCTTGCCGGCGACGGCCGAACGCAAAGCCGGACGCCGAATTCGATCTACGACCTGCAACAGGTCGCTGGCGCCGTGAATTACGCCTTCCGGCACATCGCGCTGAAACCCGACAGCGCCAGCGGCGAGAATGTGAAGGTCGCGGTTATCGACACAGCTATCGACGAGACGCATCCGGCGCTGAAGGACGTTGTGGCCGGCATTTTCGACGCCATGCCAAGCGTCGAGGTGACGGTTCGAGATCATGGCACGTCGGTCGCAGGCCTGATTGCCGGCGTCGGCACCCTCCCGGGCATGGCGCCGGGTTCGAAAATCTATCACGCCCGCGCCTTCGAGGGCGGTCGCTCGACCATGGACATCATTTTGAGCGCGCTCGACTGGGCCGCGACGCAGGACGTGCGGATCATCAATATGAGCTTTGTCGGACCGGACAATGACCTTCTCAAAGCCGCATGTGCGGCAGCCAGGGAAAGAGACATGGTGCTCGTTGCTGCCGCCGGCAACAACGGGCCGAAGGCGCCCTATGGCTATCCCGCTGCCTATGACAGCGTGATTGCGGTGACCGCGACCGATGACAAGGACCAGTTGATGCAGCAGGCCAACCGCGGGCCTTATGTCTTCGTCTCGGCGCCCGGCGTCAACCTGATGGCGCCGGTGGGCGGCGGTCAGGATCTGGTGACCGGCACGTCCTTTGCGGCCGCGATCGTCTCGGGCGCTGTCGCCAATCTGATCCACAACGCGCCCAACCGCTCCGCCGACTGGATCGAGCAGGCACTTTCATCAACCGCCAGGGATCTCGGCCAAGCCGGCAGGGATGCCGACTTCGGTTATGGCCTGGTCGACGCAGCGGCAGCCGAAAAGGTCAAATAGAAGCGCTCTAGCTGTGGAGCCTCAACAGGTTGTCTTTGGTTAGCGCGCGCTGCCGATCGATGCGCGGACAACGAGATCGACCGGCCAGACCTCACCGACAGGACCGCTTTCCTGGCCCGAGATCCGCGCCGCAAGGCGTTCGGCGATGCGCTGTCCTGCTAGCCTGATCGACGAGCGGGTGGTTGTCAGAGGCACCGAAAAATTCTCCGGTTTCAGCCACGGAAACACGTCGTCATGGGCCACCAGCGAGACGTCGCGCGGAATTGACAGCCCAAGGTCGCGGATCGCCCGCACCACGCCAAGCGACATGATCAGGCTTGAACAGACGATGGCCGTGGGCGGCGTCTCGCCCTCAAGCAGGCTGCGCGCCGCGCGGTAGCCGTTTTCCTCGGTCATGGCGGTAGACCGGATCCGGGAAGGCGCCAAGGCCAGGCCGCTATCGACAAGGGCGCGGCGGGTGCCCCGCTCGCGGAAGATCGCGAAGGTCTGGCGGATGTCGCCGTTGACCAGTGCGATCCTTGTGTGGCCGAGCTGGATCAGCAGCCGCGTCGCCTCGTGGAACGCGGCCTCGTTGTCGATGTCTATATAGGCGTAGTCAAAATCCAGCCCCTCGCTGCGTCCATGCACGATGAACGGGATGCCGAGCCGGTTCAGCAGTGATATGCGGCGGTCGGCGGGGCGGGGCGACGAGATGTAGACGGCGTCGACCTGCTTGTTGGCGACGATGCGGCGGTATGTCGTCTCCTCGTCGCGTGCATCCGCAGGGCTGAGGACGAGATCGAGTTCGTGGCCGCGCGCGTAGTCGCCGAGGCCAGAGAGGAACTCGACGAAATGCGGGTCGATGTCGACGGATTTCCCGGTCGGCAACACGTAGCCGATCATGCCGGCCTTGCCGGTGGCCAGACGCCGCGCGCTCGGGTTGGGCCGGTAGCCGTGCCGCTTGGCGGCGTCAGTGACGCGCCGGCGCGTTTCCTCGCTGACCTCGGGATAGCCGTTCAGCGCACGGCTCACCGTGGTCTGCGACAGCGCCAGCATGTCGGAGAGCTGCTTCAGGTTCAAAGCGGCCTCCGCGCCTTCAAAGCGCTTTGAGACATCTGCGTATTTCCTCCCCCGTGGCATGAACGCATTGCGTTTCAAGTTTAACGCCAAATAAGAAGGAGTGAAGCAAAAACCACGCGTGCAGCGCGGCAAAACCATAGTGCGGTGCACC
Source organism: Rhizobiaceae bacterium (assembly GCA_046594775.1). Lineage (GTDB taxonomy): Bacteria > Pseudomonadota > Alphaproteobacteria > Rhizobiales > Rhizobiaceae > CAMYMG01. The sequence continues at coordinate 2,083 of JBKJRE010000456.1, forward strand.
AAACAAGCATTCCTGTCGACATCGCCAAGACAAGCCGCTTGACTCGCGCGACAAATGGTGGCGAGATGAAAATAGCCAAAGCGCTTTGGGAGCCTGTTTCAGACTGTTGCGATTGGTTTGATCCTGGGTCACATTTGAAGCACGTCGGCCGGACGGAATGGAGGTTCCGTGTCGTGTCTTGCGATCTATAGGGAGGAATACCATGAAGAAGAGCCTTTTGCTGGGCGTAGCGCTCGCTGCGATTGCCCTTTCCGCGCCGGCTTCGGCCGAACTCAAGTTCAAGCCGGGCGAAGATTCCAAATTCAACTGGTCCGACTACGAAAACCTGAAGAATGTTGATTTGAAGGGCGAGACCCTAACAATCTTCGGACCGTGGCGCGGCGAGGATGAAGGTCTGATCCGGAGTGTTCTTGAATATTTCACCGAGGCGACCGGCGTCGACATGAAGTATTCGTCGTCCGAGAATTACGAGCAGCAGATCGTTATCGATACGCAGGCCGGCAGCCCGCCCAACATCGCCGTGCTG
>JBKJRE010000621.1:0-4056 GCA_046594775.1 Rhizobiaceae bacterium
CGTATTCGATGTTGGCCCGGACGGAGCGGCGCAGCACCACGGGGCGCTGGAAAACCATTGCCTGACGACGGCGAATGGATTGATCCATCATGCGGCCACAGAACAGGATTTTGCCGCCCGTCGGATCGATCAGCCCATGCAGGAGCCGCATCAGCAGGCTCTTGCCGGCGCCGTTCGGTCCCATGACGATGGTCGGCCCGCCAGCGCCGAGGTCGAGCATATCGATATCGACGAGGCGCTTGCCGGAGACGGTGAAGTGAAGATTGCGCACGCTGAGCGGCAGGATGGGCGATTCATCTTTCGCCGCCACGCCGTAGCTGCGTTGCAGCAGGCCCCTGTCCATCACCTCGTCATGCATGGGCGGTCCGCCCCGTCGCGGTCCCGACAAGCCCGACCGACGCATTCACCACGAGGGCAATCAGGATGAGTATGGCGCCGAGCGCCAGAGCCAGCGCCAGATTGCCCTTCGAGGTCTCGAGCGCGATCGTGGTGGTCATGACGCGCGTCACATGATTGATGTTTCCTCCGACGATGATAACCGCGCCGACCTCGGCTATGGCCCTGCCGAACCCGGCCAGCAGGGCCGTCAGCAGGCTGTTGCGGCCATCCCAGAGCAGCGTCGGCACCGATGCGAGCCGCGAGACGCCGAAGGAGCGCAACTGCTCGGCATATTCGGCGTCGAGATCCTCGATAACCTGGCGCGTCAACGCCGCGATGATCGGCGTGACCAGCACGACCTGGGCAATGATCATCGCGGTCGGCGTGTAGAGGAGTTGCAGCATGCCGAGCGGTCCGCTGTTGGAGAGCACAAGATAGACTGTCAGACCGACGACGACCGGCGGCAGACCCATCAGCGCGTTCATCAGGACGACGAGGACGCGCTTGCCCTTGAACCGCCCGACCGCCAGAGCGGCCCCTGCGGGCATGCCGATAAGCGCCGCGACCAGAACCGCCGTCAGAGACACCCGCAAGGACAGCAGGACGATTGTCCACAGTTCCGCATTACCCGAAAGGATAAGGCCGGCGGCAATGAAAAATGAATCTGCGAAATTATGCATAATTTACGAGATTTGAGGAGGTTGCGTATAACTATGCAGCATTATCGCAAATAATGCCGCCGGCGTCCACCGCTGGCGTCCTTTTTGACCGTCGAAAGACGTCCCCTCACAGACCGGTTCAATGGCCCTAAGAGCATTGTAACGCGGGGGATTTGCTGGTTAATTCGTTGCCGGAGGAGTCTCTTGCAACCGGAAAGCCTGAAAGTCCGCGACGACGTTCCCGAGCATGATCGTTTGAGAGCAAACCTTTATCGTTTGCTCGCGAGGGTTCTGGCGGCGCCCGTAGACGCCGAATTGCTTGCCACGCTGCGGGCCTTGTCGGGCGACGATACGGATCTCGGGCGGGCATTCAGCGACCTTGCGGCGACGGCCGGCGAGGTTTCGGAAGCCGAGGCGCGGCAGGAGTATCAGGATCTCTTCATCGGGGTCGGGCGGGGCGAACTGGTTCCCTACGGCTCATATTATCTGACAGGCTTCCTCAACGAAAAGCCGCTGGCGCGGCTGCGCAGCGACATGGCTCCGCTGGGCATCGCCCGTTCGCCGGGCACCAAAGAGCCTGAGGACCATGCAGGCGCACTGATGGACATGATGGCGGGGCTGATTGACGGCGCCTTTGGCGCAGCGCAGCCGCTGGCCGTGCAGAAGGCCTTCTTCGCCAAGCATCTCGGCGTCTGGATGCCGCATTTCTTTGCCGACCTGCAACAGGCAAAGGCGGCTCGCCTGTTCCGGCCTATCGGCCGCATCGGCGGGCTCTTCATGGAAATCGAGGAGTCGGCCTTCGCGATGTAGTGAGTCCGATGAAACAATGCGCCGGACCACTCGATGATCGGGCGGGTCCACACACCGAAGATCCTTTGAGGAGACAGGCATGAAAACCAAGGCAGATGATCGCAAGACGGATCGCCGCAGCTTTCTCAAGCTCGCCGGGCTTGGCAGCGTCGCAAGCGGCGCAGCGCTGGTGACTGGCAAGCAGACCGAGGCGGCGGAGGAAGCACCAAAGGCTGGCGCAGGCTACGCTGAAACGGATCACGTAAAGGCATTCTACAAGTCCGCGCGCTTCTGACATCAGGAATACCCACAACCCATGCCGCGGACGAATGCGGCAAAGGCATCGGAGGAAATCATGCTCAGGAAGAAGGCACACGGGGTCGCAAGGGCCTCTCGATTGTCGTCTGCCCTTTCCGAATTCGGCAATTCTGCCGTTGACCGCCGGACGTTTTTGAAGCGCTCCGGCCTCGCCATCGGCGGTGCGGCGGCGATCTCCTCCCTGTCAGGCGGCATGGTGCGCAAGGCCGAGGCCGCAGGCGAGGCGGCGGGAAATGTCGAGATAAAGAAATCGATCTGCACGCACTGCTCGGTCGGCTGCACCGTTATCGCGGAAGTGTCGAACGGTGTCTGGATTGGCCAGGAGCCGGGCTTCGATTCGCCTTTCAATCTGGGCGCCCATTGCGCCAAGGGCGCCTCGGTGCGCGAGCACGCGCATGGCGAACGGCGTCTGAAGTATCCGATGAAGCTGGTCGCCGGAAAGTGGCAGCGCATCACCTGGGACGAAGCCATCAACGAGGTCGGTGACAAGATGCTCGAGGTCCGCGAATCCGCCGGCCCCGATTCCGTCTACTGGCTCGGCTCGGCGAAACATTCCAACGAGCAGGCCTACCTGATACGCAAGCTGGCTGCCTACTGGGGCACCAACAATGTCGACCACCAGGCCCGCATCTGCCATTCCACGACGGTCGCCGGCGTCGCCAACACATGGGGCTACGGCGCCATGACGAATTCCTACAACGACATCCATAATTCCAAGGCGATCTTGCTGATCGGCGGCAATCCGGCCGAGGCGCACCCGGTTTCGCTGCTGCATCTGCTGAAGGCCAAGGAAGAAAACAATGCGCCGCTGATCGTTTGCGATCCGCGCTTCACGCGCACCGCCGCCCACGCCGATGAATTCGTGCGGTTCAGGCCCGGAACCGACGTGGCGCTGATCTGGGGCGTTCTCTACCACATCTTTGACAATGGCTGGGAGGACAAGCAGTTCATCCAGAGCCGTGTCTGGGGCATGGATCAGATCCGGGCCGAAGTGGCCAGGTGGACGCCGGAGGAGACCGAACGGGTCACCGGCGTGCCCGGCTCGCAGCTCAAGCGCGTGGCGCGCATTATGGCCGAGAACCGTCCCGGAACGCTGATCTGGTGCATGGGCGGGACCCAGCACACCAACGGCAACAACAACACCCGCGCCTACTGCATTCTGCAGCTTGCGCTGGGCAACATGGGGACCGCCGGCGGCGGCACCAATATTTTCCGCGGCCACGACAATGTGCAGGGCGCTACCGACCTTGGCGTTCTGGCCGACACGCTGCCGGGCTATTATGGCCTTGCAGATGGATCATGGGCTCATTGGGCCCGCGTCTGGGAAGAGGATCTCGGCTGGCTCAAGGGCCGCTTCGCGACGATGAAGGGCAAGGACGGCAAGGACAAGCCGATGATCAACGAGACCGGCATTCCGGTTTCGCGCTGGATTGACGGCGTGCTCGAAGCCAGGGAAAACCTGGAGCAGCCAGACAACACCAAGGTCATGGTGTTCTGGGGCCATGCGCCAAACTCCCAGACCCGCCTGCCAGAAATGCAGAAGGCGATGAGCAAGCTGGACATGCTGGTCGTCATCGATCCCTATCCGACGATGACCGCCGTGCTGCAGGACCGTCAGGATGGCGTCTATCTCCTGCCGGCGTCGACGCAGTTCGAGACCTATGGTTCGGTGACAGCCTCCAATCGCTCTCTGCAGTGGCGCGAGAAGGTCGTCGAACCGCTGTTCGAATCCCTGCCGGATCACGTGATCATGCACAAGTTCGCGGAAAAGTTCGGCTTCGCGGACCGGATGTTCAAGAACATCAAGGTCGAGAACGGCGAGCCATCGATCGAGGACCTGACCCGTGAATTCAACCGCGGCATGTGGACTATCGGATATACCGGCCAGTCCCCGGAGCGGATGAAGTCGCAC
>JBKJRE010000031.1:0-3085 GCA_046594775.1 Rhizobiaceae bacterium
CGCTCCAGCCGCGCCAGCACTTCGCTGCGCGACTCGCGGCCCCGGCCGGCAAGCCGCGTGGCCAGGATTTCGGGATCGGCGGTAATCTCGACCACGGCGACATTGGCGTAGCGCTGGCGCAGCGCCGGCAGCGCGCCGCGCGACAGATTGGCGACCACGACATGGCCATGCTCGAGCGCCCGGTCGATCTCCGCCGGCAGGCCATAGCAAAGCCCGTGCGCTTCCCAGGAAAGCGCGAACGCGCCGTCGGCCCGAGCCTTGGCGAAGGCGTCGTGGGAGAGGCTGTCATGCTCCTCGGTCTGGCCGTCGCAGGGCCTGGTGATGACGCGGCGGACGAAATCGACCTGCGGCTCGTCGGCCAGCGCCTGCCTCGCATGCGCGATCAGCGTGTCCTTGCCGGCGCCGCTCGGGCCCACCACGGCGACGAAGGCGCCGTTGCGGATCGGCAGCGCCTCGGATTGCTCGCGCTCGAGCATCGCCGACACCATCATGCGACGCGGCGTCCTTCGCGCCAGACGGTGCGCACCACCGGGACATGGTCGTCGACGCGCACGCGCACCAGATCGGCGCGGCGGCCGGCCTCAATCACGCCCCTGTCGCCAAGCCCGACCGCTTCGGCCGGGTTTTTGGAGACCATGGCGACGGCCTGCGGCAACGAGATGCCTTCGACCGCTTCACCGAGAAAGAACGCCGACTGGATCAGGCTGAACGGAATGTAGTCCGAAGACAGAATGTCGAGCAGGCCGTCGGCCGCCAGCGCGCGCGCCGACACATTGCCCGAATGCGAGGCGCCGCGCATGACGTTGGGCGCGCCCATCAGCACGCCGAGTCCGGCGGCCTTGGACGCCTGCGCCGCTTCCTGCGTGGTCGGGAACTCTGCCACGCGGATTCCCTGCTCCACCGCCTCGTCGACATGGGCAACCGTGGCGTCGTCATGGCTGGCCAGCACGATGCCGCGTTCGCGGCAGGCTTCGGAAATCGCGATACGGTTGGGCGCCGAGTTCTGCGCCGACTGGACGATGCGCTTCTCGCAATAGTCGCGGAACGCTTCGTCCGACATTTTCAGCTTGCCCTGATAGTACAACGCGTAGGCCTCTAGCCTGGCAAACTGGCGCTGGCCGGGCGCGTGATCCATCAGCGAGGCGAGCTTCACCCGCTCGTCGCCGTCAAACTGGGCGAAAGCCTCCTGGCAGTCGGCCGCCGACACTTCGCAGCGCAGATGGATGAAATGATCGGCGCGCAGCCGGTCCTGCTTGACGCTGTCGTCGATCGCGTCGGCGAGCTTGCGCATGTCCTCGATGGTCAGGTCGGCGTCGTAATCCATGCCGATGCGCAGTGCGTCGAAGACGGTGGTGATGCCGGCCGTCGCCACCTGGGCGTCGTGCGCCAGCACCGAGGCGATCGGGTTCCAGCGAACTTTCGGGCGCGGCGCATAGTGGCCCTCCAGATGGTCGGTATGAAGTTCGACGAGCCCGGGGATGATGTAGTCGCCGCCCATGTCCTCGCCGGCCCGTGTCACGCCATGCGCGATCTCGGCGATCTTGCCGTCGCGCAGCACGAGCGAGCCCGACACGACCTCGTCTGCGAGCACGATCAGGGCATTGGTGAGGATGGTGTCGTTCATTCAGGCGGTCTTTCTGTCGCGCCGGCGGCCAAGCCGGTGCCAGGATTTTACCACGAAGGGCGCACCGGGCTCCGGCTCGACGAACAGGGCGAGCCCGTCAAGCGATACCGGGTTGGCGAGCACAGGGGAGAATACCTCGTCGATGGCGGCGCGGACCTTTGCCAGATCATGCTCGGCGATGCGGCCCGTCAAGGTCATGTGGAATCGGAAGGAACTGAAGACGTAAGGATAGCCCCACTGGCAGAGATTGCGGAACGCTTCGGGAGACAGGGCGTCGGGATTGCGACGCTTGATCTCGGCTTCCGAAAGCGGCGCGCGATACGGTTCGAAGGCCCTGACGATTTCTCCGGCAAGCTGGTCGACTTCCGGCAAGGGCTTGGCGGGAACCAGCGCCATGAATCCGTCGAGGCGCGATGGAGCCAGCCCGGTAAGCGCGACCGGATCGGCAGTCGCCGAGAAAGCCGCCAAAGCGTCGTCGAGCGCGGTTTCGGTCTGGCCTTCCGCGAGATGGAACGGCGCCTTCAGCGTGGCGTGAAAGCCGTAGCGGCGCGCGCTGGCGGCATGATAGGCGATTTCAGCCGGCGACAGTGAAGCAGCACCCATTGCCGGCGGCGGCACGCTGGTGAAGGGATCGCGGCCCAGCCAGCGCGCGGCCGTGCGCGCCAGCGGATGGCTCCGGTCCGGGGTGAAATAGATGGCGTAACGCATCGAGAATCCTCTTCGGCTTCGACCCATTAGGCGTTTTCTGTGACGAAATGACGAAGCCGGCTTGATTGGCCGGCTGATAGCAGAGGATTGCCCCCAAGTCATCAGTCCAGCGCGGCCGTCCGGACTGGCCGAAACCGCCGGTCACGCCTTCATCAGCCACTCATGCTCGGTCGCGTTGTGAAATTTCCAGGTGCGCTTCGGGCCGGCCATGACGTTGAGGTAATAGAGATCGTAGCCGTGGCAGGTGGCGCAGGGGTGGTAGCCCTTCGGCACCATAACCACGTCGCCGTCTTCGACAGCCATGGCCTCGTCGAGGGAGCGGTCGTCCGTGTAGACGCGCTGGAAGCCGAAACCCTGGGGCGGATCGAGCCGGTGGTAGTAGGTTTCCTCCAGATACGACTCTGCCGGCAGATTGTCCTGATCGTGCTTGTGCGGCGGGTAGCTCGACGTATTGCCGGCCGGCGTGACGACCTCGACCACCAGCAGCGAATCGGCCGGCTCGCCCTCCGGCAGGATGTTGGTGACATGGCGGGTGTTGGAGCCCTTGCCGCGCACTTCCTGGCCGAGGCTCTCGGGTGAGATGACCCTGACCGGATGCCCGCCGCCGAGGCCGGGCGCGCTGCAGACGGCGAGTTCCAGATCCGTGTCGGCGGTGACGCTCCAGTCGGACTGCTCGGGCACGTAGACCGACCATGGCTTGCCTTCGAAGGGCGACATGCGCTCGCCGAGCAGACCGCGTGTCTGGCCCCCGGC
>JBKJRE010000107.1:0-3295 GCA_046594775.1 Rhizobiaceae bacterium
TGACGAAGGTCCAAAGAATAAGCGCGAGACATGGCAAGTCCTCCTGCCATGTTGATGAATCATAAAATCGAAGCCGACGGAATCGGCGGATTCAAAAAATCCGCCCGACGCTCTAATCGAAACGCGCCAATTTTCAGCTTTCAGGCGTCGCGGAGGTCATGCGAGGCGCGGCATCAGCTTTCGCCGCTGCGTTCGCGCCTGATCTTGGCCCAGTATTCCAGGCGCTTGCGGATGTCGCGCTCGAAACCGCGCTCCGGCGGGTCATAGAATTTGCGGCGCCCCATCGCCTCGGGAAAATAGTCCTGGCCGGAAAAGGCCTCGGGCTGGTCGTGATCGTACTGATAGCCCTCGCCGTAGCTCTCGTCCTTCATCAGCTTGGTCGGCGCGTTGAGGATGTGCTTGGGCGGCAGCAACGAGCCGTTCTCCTTGGCCGCCTGCACGGCGCTCTTGTAGGCGGTGTAGACCGCGTTGGATTTCGGCGCGGTCGCCAGATAGACGGTCGCCTCGGCAAACGCCAGTTCGCCCTCGGGCGAGCCGAGATAGTCGTAGGCGTCCTTGGCGGCGTTGGCGATCACCAGCGCTTGCGGATCGGCCAGCCCGATATCCTCCATCGCCATGCGTACCAGCCGCCGTCCGAGATAGAGCGGGTTTTCGCCGGCATCCAGCATGCGCGCCAGATAGTAGAGCGCCGCGTCCGGGTCCGAGCCGCGCACCGACTTGTGCAGTGCCGAGATCAGATTGTAATGCCCGTCCTGGCCCTTGTCGTAGATCGGCGCGCGGCGCTGCACGATATGCTGCAGCGCTTTTCCGTCGAACATCTCGCCGGGCCTTGCGGCGCGCCACACCTCCTCCGCCAGCGTCAGCGTCGCCCGCCCGTCGCCATCGGCCATGCGCAGCAGCAACTCCCTCGCCTCCTCGTCCAGCGGCAGGTCCCTGCCCTCGGCCTGTTCGGCGCGCACGAGAAGCTTTTCCAGGCTTACGGGGCCGAGCGCCTTGAAGGTCATCACCCGCGCCCGAGACAGCAGGGCGGCGTTGAGTTCGAAGGACGGGTTCTCCGTCGTGGCGCCCACCAGCACCACCGTCCCGTCTTCCATCACCGGCAGAAAAGAATCCTGCTGCGCCCGGTTGAAGCGGTGGATCTCGTCGACGAAAAGCAGTGTCGGGCGTCCGTTGGCGCGGCGCAGCTTGGCGCTTTCGAAAACCTTCTTCAGGTCGGCAACGCCCGAAAACACCGCCGATATCTGCTCGAAGGCAAGGCTTGTCTCGCCCGCCAGCAGCCGCGCCACCGTCGTCTTGCCGGTGCCGGGCGGACCCCAGAAGATCATCGATCCGAGCGATCCGGAGCGGATGAGACGCGTCAGCGCCCCGTCCTCGGCCGTCAGGTGCTCCTGTCCGACGACCTCGGCCAGGGTTTTGGGGCGCAGCCTGTCGGCCAGCGGCGCAGCCGTCAGCGCCTTGCCCGGTTCGCCTTCGCCAAAAAGGTCCGCCATCAGAACAACCATCCGCGCTGCGCCGGCGCCCGCACTACGCCGCTCCCGCGCCGCTGCACGGGTTCCGCCTCGCCGGCATCGCCGCGCGGGTCAATAGCGCAGCGTCTGGCGCAGCAGCTTGCCGTCGCGCTCGACGGTAAAGCGCCACCAGCGCACGGGCTGCTCCGCGGCTTGCCGCAACTGGTCGGCCGTCCCGATCTCCGCGCCATTGACCTCGCGCACGATATCCGAGGGACGCAGGCCGAAGCCGGCTGCCGGGGTGCCCCTGTCGATGTCGACGATCGTCACGCCCGTGACATCCGACTTCAGGCCGAGACGCTGGGCGAGCCTTGGCGACAGCTCGGCCACCTTGGCCCCGGAAAACGGGCTGCGGCCGCCAATGCTCACTGGTGGGGCATTGGCACCTTCCGGCGCCCGGATCAGCTCGACCTCGATCTTGCGTTCGTCACCCTGGCTCAGGATCTCCAGTTGCGCAGTGGTGCCGATGCTTTGCGTGGCAAGGCGATAGCCCAGCGCGTCGACATGCTCGATCGTCTTGCCGTTGAGCGACAGGATGACGTCGCCAGCCCGCAATCCCGCCTTGGCGGTTGGGCCGTCGGGTTCCACCGAGGAGACAAGCGCCCCGCTCGGCCGCACCATGCCGAGCGACTCGGCGATCTGCGGCGTGACTTCCTCGAACTGCGCGCCCACATAGGGTCGTTCGAAATATTCGCTCCCCTCTTCCGCCGCCTTCGCCACGGCGCCCACCATGTTGGAGGGGATGGCGAAGCCGATGCCGATCGACCCGCCGCTGCGGCTGAAGATGGAGGTGTTGATGCCGACCAGCTGGCCAGCCATGTTGATCAGCGCGCCACCCGAATTGCCGGGGTTGATCGCCGCATCCGTCTGGATGAAGAAGCCGAAATCCGTCACGCCGACATGGCTTCGCGCGAGCGCCGAAACAATGCCGCTCGTGGTCGTCTGGCCGACGCCGAAGGGATTGCCGATCGCCAGCACCAGATCGCCGATCTGCAGCGCGTCGGAATCGCCGATCGGCAGGACCGGAAACGGCTCGGGCGAATCAATCTTGAGGATGGCGAGGTCGAGCGATTCGTCCTTCAGCAGAACCTTGCTGGTAAATTCGCGCCCGTCGGCCAGCGCGACCTTGACCTCGTCGGCGTTGCGGATGACGTGGAAATTGGTGACGACCACGCCGCTCGGATCGACAAGAACGCCTGAGCCGAGCGACTTCTGCTGGCGCGGCTTCATCTGCCGGCCGAAGAACTGCTCGAAGAACGGATCGCCCTCGAAGGGCGAGCGGGTTTCGCGCGCCTGCTGCGAGGCATAGACGTTGACCACGGCGGGCGCGGTTTCCCTGACGAGGGGCGCAAAGGACAGCTGCACTTCCTCGCGGCTGAACGGAACCCGGCGGTCAGGCCCGGACGTTGGCGTGTCCGCAGCCGTTCCGCGCAGCAGATCAGTCAGCACGTCGGTCAGGCCATCGCCCTCTTGCGCCGCCGCATTCATGACGCCTGCCATGGTGGCGGCAGATAGCCAAAGGCCAAGTAGAAGTGGCACCAGGCGTGTCGCTCGCATTGCGAATCCCTCAGCTTTTCAGCACCGATGCCATGTTCACGCACAATGTGCAAAACAAATGGCCGGCCCCGGAAATGCCCGTCTCTTCAGGCCGCGATGTTAACCCTTTGGTAAGAACCCGCTTCCGGCTCGGACGCACCGTGATAAATATCGGCCAGGGCGACAGCGCGCCCGCGAGATCTGCCATGAACCAGATTGCCGTACCCGACGGACGCCCGATCGAACTGATC
>JBKJRE010000331.1:0-3650 GCA_046594775.1 Rhizobiaceae bacterium
GGTTGCCGGCAAGGTCTGACCCATCACTTCACGCGCAAACGAAAAACAGCCCCGATCGGGGCCGTTTTTTGTGTCTCGTCTTCAATGGTTCAGCGCGTGAGCGGCGATAGCTGGATTTCTACGCGTCGGTTCTGTTCGCGACCCGATGCCGATGCATTCGAAGCAATTGGCCGCGTCTCGCCAAAGCCCGTGACCGCGAAGCGCCTGGAATCGACGCCCTGTGAATTGAGATAGTTGGCAACCGAGAGGGCCCGCCGCTGCGACAGTTCAAGGTTATAATTGTCATCGCCGGTGCTGTCCGTGTAGCCGTACACGTCGACGACGGTCTGCTGATAACGGTTGAGAACGATGGCCACAGAATTGAGCACGGGAAAGAAGCTCGACCTCACCGTGTCCTGGTCGACGCCGAAGGTGATATCGGAGGGCATGTTCAGGACGACCCGGTCACCGACCCGGGTGATGCTGACGCCTGTGCCCTGAAGCTGTGCGCGCAGTTCGGCCTCGTTCTTGTCCATTGTCGCGCCAATGGCCCCACCGGCCAATGCGCCGACGCCTGCGCCGATCAGCACTGCGTTGCGCTGCGCCACGCTGCTGCCGCCGACGGCCATTCCAGCAAGTGCTCCCAAGCCCGCGCCAAGCGCGGCGCCACCGGCGGTGTTGGAAATCTTCTGCTCACCCGTATACGGGTCGGTCGAACAAGCGCCGATAAACGCCGTTGCCGCCAGCACGGCGATCAGTTTTCTGCTCATAAAAAGTCCCCTTAAAATTCGGGCGCAACAGAGGCGCGAAGCGTCATCCCATGGTTGTTGTAGCATAAAATGCGGCAAAATGCCGACCGTAATCAGGCCTGAGACCTATTTTCTCCACGTCGGGAAGCTACTTTCTTCGCGGGAAATCAAAACGTCATGCATCGACCGGCGACTACGCTGTTCCCGGCCGCAGCCAAAGCGCTTCAGAACGAACCTGCAGGCGCAATCCGAGATTACAGGCGAATCAGTGGCGCCGGCTCGCGCCAGCGCTATTGTCGATCGGGCCGATTCCTTGGTCCGTAGGCCCTCGTCCCACCCTAATCGATGTCTGCTACGGCCTCCGCATTGGCGCCGTCGATGCGCTGCGAGAGCGATGCCTCCATGAAGTCGTCGAGGTCGCCGTCCAGGACGTCCGATGGGCTCGAACTCTCGACCCCGGTGCGCAGGTCCTTGACCATCTGGTAGGGTTGCAGGACGTAGGAACGGATCTGGTGCCCCCAGCCGATATCGGCCTTTGACGCTTCCGTGGCGCTGGCCGCAGCCTCACGCTTCTTCAGCTCTTCCTCGTACAGCCGCGAACGCAGCATCTCCCAGGCCTTTGCCTTGTTCTTGTGTTGCGAACGCTCGGCCTGGCAGGCCACAGCGATGCCGGTCTCCAGATGGGTGATGCGCACGGCCGAGTCGGTCGTGTTGACGTGCTGGCCGCCTGAGCCAGACGAGCGATACGTATCGATGCGGACGTCGGATTCGTTGACATCGATCTCGATCGTGTCGTCGATGACGGGATATACCCAGATGCTCGAGAACGACGTATGGCGTCGCGCATTGGAGTCGAATGGCGAAATGCGGACCAACCTATGCACGCCAGACTCAGTCTTGAGCCAGCCATACGCGTTGTGGCCCTTGATCAGCAGGGTTGCTGACTTGATGCCGGCCTCCTCGCCATCATGCATCTCGAGCACCTCGACCTTGAATTTTCGGCGCTCCGCCCAGCGCGTGTACATGCGCAACAGCATGTTGGCCCAGTCCTGGCTCTCGGTGCCGCCAGCGCCGGCGTGCACTTCCAGATAGGTGTCGTTGCTGTCGGCTTCGCCCGAGAGCATGGTCTCGATCTGGCGGGCCCTGATTTCGCCGGACAGCGAGCGGATCGCCGCCTCGGCCTCGACAACAACCGTGTCGTCGTCTTCTTCCTCGCCGAGCTCGATCAGGCCTACATTGTCCTCGAGCGACTGGCTGAGGCTCCTGACGGCGCGAATGCCATCCTCAAGGCCCTGCCGCTCACGCATGAGCTTCTGCGCTTCCATCGCGTCATTCCAGAGCGTGGAATCCTCGGCTCGCATGTTCAGGTAATCAAGTCGCTTCAGCGCCTGATCCCAGTCAAAGATGCCTCCTCAGCAGGCTGATGGCCTGCTTGATTTCGTCGACGAGTTTTTCGGTTTCCGCGCGCATGGCTGGATGCTTGTCCGCTGTTCAATTCAAGGCTTTTGACCGGCGCGGACCATAGGGTCGCGTCCGGTAAGTGTAAAGCGCAGAGGCAGAAATGGGCGGGCTGTTTCCAGCCCACCCACCCTGCTGCCTGAGGTCAATAAAGTCCGCCGCCGCCGGTCTCGATGGCGCGGCTTGCCGAGGGCGAGATCGCCTCGCCCACCTGGCTGTCCTCCATGCCGATGACCCAGTAACTGTCGGCGGGTCCCGTACCGGGCTTGAAGGCTTCCATGATCGTGCCCTCCTCGCCTTCGGCGGCGCGCATACCGGTCTTGCGGTTGATGGAAATGAGCGTCATGCCGTCGGGTATCTGAAAGTCGATCGGCGGCGTGTCCTTCAGCGCCTCGGTCATGAACTCCTTGAAAACCGGAGCCGCGAGGCCGCCGCCCGTCGAACCCTTGCCGAGCGTCCGGGGTTGATCGTATCCAATATAGAGGCCAACCACGAGATTGGGCGTGAACCCGATGAACCAGGCGTCCTTTTCATCGTTGGTGGTGCCGGTCTTGCCAGCGATCGGCCGTTCGAGCTCGCGCAGGGTGGTTGCGGTGCCGCGCTGGACAACGCCTTCCATCATCGAGGTGATCTGATAGGCCGTCATCGGATCCAGAACCTGGTCGGCGGTGTCGATCAGCTCGGGCTCCGGCTGGTTTTCCCAATCGGTCGCCACGCAGCCTTCACAGCCGCGCTCGTCATGCTTGAAGACCGTCTTGCCGTAGCGGTCCTGTATCCGGTCGATCAACGATGGCTTGATCTGGCGTCCGCCATTGGCCATCACCGAGAAGGCCGAGACCATGCGCATGACGGTGGTTTCACCAGCGCCGAGCGCCATCGGGAGATAGGGCGCGAGATGATCGTAAACGCCGAACCGTTCGGCATATTCCGCCACGATTTTCATGCCCATATCATTGGCGAGGCGGACCGTCATCAGGTTACGGGACCGCTCGATGCCGGTGCGCAGCGTCGACGGGCCACCGGCCTTGCCATCATAGTTCTTTGGCGACCAAACCGTGTTTCCCGACTTGACCGTTATCGGACCGTCCATGATCAGGGAAGCTGGGGTGTAGCCATTGTCGAGCGCCGCTGCGTACACCACCGGCTTGAAGGAAGACCCGGGCTGGCGGTAAGCCTGCGTGGCGCGGTTGAACTCCGACTGGGCATACGAGAAGCCGCCCACCATGGCCAAAACGCGACCGGTATGGGGATCCATGGCGACAAGGCCACCCGAGACTGCCGGCACCTGCCGCAGCTCAAAGGCGCTGCCTTCCTTTTGTTCGACAAAGATGACATCGCCCGGCTTCAAAACATCAGCCGGCGAGTTGGCCTTGAGGCGCTTGCCGTCCACGACGTGGCGCATGGCGAAGCTCATATCCTCGGCCGATATGGTAGCCGTTTCGCGCGCACTCGAAAGCGCCCCGG
>JBKJRE010000359.1:0-6010 GCA_046594775.1 Rhizobiaceae bacterium
CAGCACGCGCGGCGCGTCGGAGTGGGTGCGGAACACGCCGACCGGCTTGCCCGACTGCACCAAGAGCGTCTCGTCGGCCTTAAGGATCTTGAGCGAGGCGACGATCTGGTCGAAATCCTTCCAGGTGCGCGCCGCCCGGCCGATGCCGCCATAGACCACGAGCTCGTTCGGATTTTCCGCCACCTCGGGATCGAGATTGTTCATCAGCATCCTGAGCGGCGCCTCGGTCTGCCACGACAGCGCGTTGAGTTCGGCGCCCCTCGGGCTGCGGATTTCACGGATATTATGTCTCGGATCGGTCATGTCGCTGCCCTTCGCTCGGGAATTGCGCGCCGTCGCCGGCCGTCGTCGCCAAAAAGGGGAAAGTCTCGCCCGTTTCGGCCATTGTGAACAGATTCAGCGGGCCCGGCCCGCCAGTTTCGGCGCAAGTGCTTCTAAATCCTGCAGAATTCTGCGCAGCACTTGGCGCAGGCGCGGAGATTTATCCACGGTTTCATAGGCAAAGGGGGGTGATTCGCTCGCCAGATAGCTGCGCTGCGTCAGTTCCACCTGGATCGCGTGCACGCCCTTTTCCGGCTGTCCATAGTGCCTGGTGGTCCAGCCGCCCTTGAATCGGCCACTGACCACATGGGTGTAACCCTTTGCTTCCGCACAGATATTCCGGACGGATTCCTCGATTTCCGGGGCGCAGGTCGCGCCGTCATTGGTGCCGATGGAAAAGTCCGGCAGCTGTCCCGGAAACAGAAACGGACACACCGAGCGGATCGAATGGCAATCGTAGAGGATTGCTATCCCGTTGATTTTTTTCACTCTTTCGATCTCGTCGGCGAGTACCGCGTGGTACGGCCGGTGAAACTTTTCCAGCCGCCGCGCCGTCTCGACTTCGTCCGGCGCCTCGCTCCAGAGCGGCTCATCGTCGAAATCCGTCAATGGAATCAAGCCTGTAGTGTTCTGGCCAGGGTACAGGCTGGCGCCCGTCGGGTCGCGGTTGGCGTCGATTACATAGCGGTGGAATGTCGCCCGGACCGTCGTCGCCTGCGGCAACAAGCCGTCATAGAGTTCATGCACGTGCCAGTCCGTATCGCGCAACAATTTACCGTTTGGATTCAGATGCTTGGCGATATCGTCCGGGACGTATGTGCCGGTATGCGGCAGCCCCAATATGACCGGCGAATTGCCCCGAAAAACCTCAACCGGCTGCATGGTCGCCTCCGGAAATCGTTGGCAATTCAATGGCTTGCGCGGCATCGACCAGCGCGCCCGTGCGCACCAGCGCGATCGCCTTTTCCATGTCCGGGTGGAAATGCCGGTCGTCGTCGAGATGCGGGACTTCGGCGCGCAGGATTTTACGAACCGATTCAAGTACTTGGCTCGATTCCAGCGGCGCATGGAAGTCGCAGCCCTGCGCCGCCGCCAGCAACTCGATGCCGATCACGGCGCTAGCATTCTCGACCATGCCGATCAGCCGCCGCGCGCCATGCGCCGCCATCGAAACATGATCCTCCTGGTTGGCCGATGTGGGGATGGAATCGACGCTTGCCGGATAGGCTTTCTGTTTGTTTTCAGACACTAAGGCCGCCGCCGTCACCTGCGGGATCATGAAGCCTGAGTTCAGTCCGGGCTTCGGCGTCAAAAAAGCCGGCATGCCCGACAGCGCCGGATCGACCAGCATGGCGATGCGCCGTTCGGCCAGCGATCCGATTTCGCAGACCGCGAGAGCGATCATGTCGGCGGCGAACGCCACCGGCTCGGCGTGGAAGTTTCCGCCCGACAAAGCCGTGTCATCCTCTGGGAAAATCAACGGGTTATCGGTCACGCCATTGGCTTCAGTAGCGAGCGTGTCGGCGGCCTGGCGCAGCACGGTGAGCGCCGCGCCCATCACCTGCGGCTGGCAGCGCAGGCAATACGGGTCCTGCACCCGCTCGTCGCCGACGAGATGCGAGGCGCGGATGGCGCTGCCGGCCATTAGCTTGCGCAGCGCCGCTGCCGTTTCGATCTGCCCGGTATGGCCGCGCAGCGCGTGGATGCGCGGATCGAACGGCGCGTCGGAGCCTTTCGCGGCGTCCGTCGAAAGCGCCCCGGTCACCAGCGCCGACTGGAACAAAACCTCGGCGTCGAACAGCGCGGCAAGCGCGTAAGCCGTTGAAAACTGTGTGCCATTCAGCAGGGCCAGCCCTTCCTTCGGACCAAGCGTTACCGGCTCAAGACCATGCGATACGAAGGCCACCTGCGCCGGTACCCGGCCATGCGGCGTGAAACAGTCGCCAACGCCGATCATCGCGGCGGTCATGTGCGCCAGCGGCGCCAGGTCGCCCGATGCGCCGACCGACCCCTGTGCCGGTACGACCGGAACGACATCGCTGGCGAGCATGGCCTCCAGAAGCGCCACCGTTCCGGGTTTCACACCCGAGGCGCCCTGCGCCAGGCTGGCCAGCTTCAGCGCCATCATCAGGCGGGTAATCGCCACCGGCATCGGCTCGCCGACACCCGCCGCGTGTGACAGTACGATATTGCGCTGCAGCGTCTCAAGATCGTTGGCAGGAATGCGCACGCTGGCTAGCTTTCCGAAGCCGGTATTGATGCCGTAGACGGGCTCGCCCTTGGCGACGATGCGCGCAACCGTCGCGGCACTCGCCGCGATCTTTTGCCTGCATGAAGGGTCGAGTTCCGGCGCCGCACCACGGTAGATGGCGCGCCAGTCGCCAAGCGTTGCCTTGCCTGGCTTGAGAACGAGTTCGGTCATCGGCCCCTCCAGACACGCGCATGCAGCGGGTTGAAACCCATGCGATACACAAGCTCGGCCGGGCTCTCGATGTCCCAGATGGCGAGGTCGGCCCACTTGCCGGCCTCCAGCGTGCCGGTCTCTCCAAGCAGGCCAAGCGCCCGGGCCGCCTCGCGGGTCACGCCGGCGAGACATTCATCGACCGTCATGCCGAACAGCGTCGCCGCCATGTTCATCGTGAGCAGCAATGAGGTCAACGGCGAGGTTCCGGGATTGCAGTCCGTGGCAAAGGCCATTTTCACACCGTAGCCACGGAAAAGGTCGATCGGCGGCTTTTTGATCTCGCGGATGAAGTAGTAGGCGCCGGGCAGGATCACGGCGACGCTTCCCGCTCCCGCCATGGCAATGGCGCCCGGCTTGCCAGTGTATTCGAGATGATCGGCAGACAGGGCGCCGAAGCTTGCGGCCAGACCCGCACCGCCGAGATCCGACAGCTGGTCGGCATGCAGTTTTACGGGCAGGCCCAACTTTTTCGCCGCCTTGAAGACGATGGCGATCTGGTCGGCCGAAAAGGCGATGCCCTCGCAGAAGCCATCGACAGCGTCGGCCAGGCCGGCGGCGGCAATCGCCGGCAGCATCTGCGTCGCGACGAGATCGATATAGGCGTCCTTGTCGCCGGCGGCTTCCGGCGGCAGCGCATGCGCGCCAAGGAAGGTGGTGCGAACCGTAACGGGGCGGACGTCCCCGAGGCGCCGCGCCGCCTGCAGCGATTTTGTCTCGTTATCGAGATCGAGCCCGTAGCCGGATTTGATCTCGACCGTGGTCACGCCTTCGGCCATCAGCGCATCGAGGCGCGGCAGCGACTGCGCGACAAGCTCGTCCTCGCTGGCGGCGCGCAGCGCCTTCACCGACGAGACTATGCCGCCGCCGGTCTTGGCCACTTCCTCGTAGCTGGCGCCTGCAAGGCGCATCTCGAACTCATTGGCCCGGTTGCCGGCATGCACCAGATGGGTGTGGCAATCGATGAGGCCGGGCGTGATCCAGCGGCCGCCGCAATCGGTGCATTCCGCGCCGTCGCGAAGCCCGGCAGGCATGTCCGCTTCAGGGCCGACGAAGACAATGCGCCCGTCTTGCGAGACAATGGCGCCGGCCTCCACGACGCCAAGGCCGGGCTGGGGCTCGGCCAACGTTGCAAGGCGGGCATTGCGCCAGATGCGAATCTGTCCCGATACTGGGTGGCTGTGGTCTGTCATGAGTTTCCCGTTTCAATCGGACGCGATATGTATATACATATTGGAACACGACGCAAGTGGGTCCAATCACGCTTGGAGAATATCAGGTGACGGCAATATTCGCACGACAGGCATTGCTGCCCGAAGGCTGGCAAAGCGATGTACGCATAGTTGCGGAAGGAGGAACCATCGCCTCCGTAACGGCGGGTACGCAACCGATGCCGGACGACGGGCATCACGCGATCCTGCTGCCCGGCATGCCGAACCTGCACAGCCACGCTTTCCAGCGCGGCATGGCGGGCCTGGCGGAAACAAGAGGCCCCGGTTCCGACAGTTTCTGGTCATGGCGCGAGGTCATGTACCGCTTCGCGCTGACGATGAATCCCGACCAGGTCGAGGCGGTCGCCGCGCAGCTTTATGTCGAGATGCTGGAGGCCGGATTTTCGCGCGTCGGCGAATTCCATTATCTGCATCATGACCGGGATGGACGACCCTATGCCGACAGTGCCGAGATGGCGACGCGCATTGCCGCGGCAGCGCAAGCGACCGGAATCGGCCTGACCCTGCTCCCCGTCTTCTATGCGCATTCCGGCTTTGGCGGCGCCGAACCGGTCGGAAACCAGCGCCGTTTCATTAACAACATCAATGGCTTCTTTCGCCTATATGAATCAAGCCGCAAGGCAATTGAATCGATACCCGAGGC
Source organism: Rhizobiaceae bacterium (assembly GCA_046594775.1). Taxonomy (GTDB): domain Bacteria; phylum Pseudomonadota; class Alphaproteobacteria; order Rhizobiales; family Rhizobiaceae; genus CAMYMG01. The sequence continues at coordinate 4,658 of JBKJRE010000359.1, forward strand.
TGTCATCGGAGTGGCGCCGCACAGCCTGCGTGCGGTGACGCCTCACGAACTCGCTGCAATCGTCTCGATGGCGGCGGCCGGGCCGATCCATATCCATGTCGCCGAGCAGACGAAGGAGGTCGAAGACTGCATTGCATGGTCGGGCGCGCGTCCCGTCGAATGGCTGCTCGGCCACGCCGAAGTCGACGAACGCTGGTGCCTGATCCACGCAACGCACACGACGGACGCCGAAACCGTGGCGTTTGCGCGTAGCGGCGCCGTCGCCGGCCTGTGCCCCGTCACCGAGGCCAATCTTGGCGACGGCACCTTTGCCGCGCCGTTGTTTTCCGGGAATGGCGGCCGATTCGGCGTCGGCTCGGATTCCAACGTGCTTGTCGGAATCGTGGATGAATTGCGCCAGCTAGAATATTCTCAACGCATTTTTCATCGCGCCCGCAATGTGTTAGCAGCAAAGGGCCAATCCAACGGCCGAAATCTATTCACAAGTGCCGTCTCGGGCGGAAATCAGGCGCTCGGATGTGCGAAAGTCGGTCTCATACCCGGCGCTTCGGCGGATTTTGTCTCGCTCGACCCGTCGCATCCGACACTGGTCGGCAAAAACGGCGACGCCATTCTCGACGCCTGGATTTTCGCCAACGGCGCCACTGTCGATTGCGTCTGGATGCGCGGCAAAAAACTGGTCGAGGACGGGAGGCATTTTCGGCGGGACGAGGTGGCCCGAAAGTTTCGGCATGCGATGACGCAACTCGTCTCGGACTGACGAGCAGAGCGGGGATCACGACCATGGTTGCCAAGACAGAGCCACCGGACGGCCGAAAGCAGTCGCTCTCCCAGCGCATCCTGACCGACATTCGCGACCGCATCCTTTCGGGCGAGTGGCCGCCCGGCCATCGCATTCCCTTCGAGCATGAACTGTCCGCACACTACGGCTGCTCGCGCATGACCGCCAACAAGGCGATGTCGGAACTCGCCAAGTCGGGCCTGATCGAGCGGCGGCGGCGCTCCGGCAGCTTCGTCAGCCGGCCGCGCTCACAGGCGGCAATCCTCGAAATCCACGACATTCGCGCAGAAGTCGCCGCGCTGGGGCTTGCCTATCGCTATGAGCTGGTGTCGCGCAACGCTCGAAACGCGACCGAAGCAGACGAGCGTGAATCCGGATTTGTCGCAGGCTGCGGGCTGATCGATCTCGTTTGCCTGCATTTCGCCGGCGACCAGCCCTTCTGCCTGGAGGAAAGACTGATCAGCCTGAGCACGGTGCCGGAGGCTGCCGGGCAGTCGTTCGAAGACGAGGCGCCCAGCCCGTGGCTGCTCGGCCGCATTCCGTGGAGCTCCGCCGAACACCAGATCCGCGCG
>JBKJRE010000421.1:0-3947 GCA_046594775.1 Rhizobiaceae bacterium
CGCACCGGCTCGCGCCTGTCGCAGATCCGCTTTCGCACCGGCAATGCATTGCTGTCCGAAACCCAGCTCGGCGAACTCCACCGCGCCGAGACGCTGGTCGCCACCGAGCCGCCCAACATTTCCGGCGGCGGCATCGCCCTGTCCATCGACCTCTCGGGCGACAAGGGCAGCCTGATCGGCTACCGCGGCAAACACCACACCGGGCTCGTCGACGTCGACAAGCGCGCCGCCCAGGAGGTGCTCGACTTCTGGGAGCCGCTCTACAATCACGGCGCCGCCGAATTGGTGCTCGATCCCGACGAATTCTATATTCTGGTCAGCCAGGAGGCGGTGCATGTGCCGCCGCTCTACGCTGCCGAGATGACGCCCTACGATCCGCTGGTGGGGGAATTCCGCGTCCACTATGCCGGGTTTTTCGATCCCGGCTTCGGCCACAGCAGCGCCGGCGGAACCGGCAGTCGGGCGGTGCTTGAAGTGCGCAGCCACGAGGTGCCGTTCATCCTCGAACATGGCCAGATCGTCGGCCGGCTGGTTTACGAGCACATGCTGTCGCGGCCAAGGGCGCTTTATGGCACCGACCTCGGCTCCCACTATCAGGCTCAGGGCCTCAAGCTGTCGAAGCACTTTCGCGCCGCCTGATTTCGCGCCACGTCTGCCGCGACGATCTGCGGCAGGATCGGTCGCCGTTCACACAGTCAGGACAAGGGCACCGGTCGTGCGCCGCGCCTCCAGATCCCTATGCGCATCGGCAGCTTGGGCAAGAGAATACCTGGTTGGAGCTTGGACGGAAACCAGCCCATTGCGCAGAACGCCGAAGAAGCGGCTGACATGGACGGCAAGTTTCTCCGGCGTATCGGTGAAATGTCCGTAATTGGGTCGCGACACGGTTACCGACTTGGAAGCGAAGCGGCCGATGTCCCAGTCGCCGACTGGGCCGGACGCCTGACCGAAACTGACGAGGTGGCCGCGCACAGCCAGCGCCGCCAGCGAATCGCCGAAAGTGTCCTTGCCGACAGCGTCGTAAACGACGTCGGCGCCCCGTCCGCCGGTCACGCGCATGACAGCCTCGGCAAAGGTGTCGCGGCTGTAGACAATGATATGGTCGGCGCCACGAGCTTTGGCTACGCGGGCCTTGTCGTCGGTGGAGACAGTGGCGATGACGGTTGCTCCGAGCCGCTTAGCCCACTGCACAAGAAACTGTCCGATGCCGCCGGCCGCCGCATGGACGAGCACCGTGTCACCGGCTTTGACCCGATAGACTTCGTGCAGGAGGAAGCTCGCTGCGACACCCTTGAGCAGGCTCGACGCCGCCGTTTCGTCGGAAATGTCGTCGGACAAATGTACCAGGAGGTCCGGCGCCATATTGCGGCGCTCGGCATAGGCGCCCACTGGCGGACAGGCATAGGCGACCCGGTCGCCGATGGCGTAGTCCCGGACGTCAGGACCGACCGCCTCGATGATGCCGGCCGCCTCCATGCCCGGCACGCCCGGCGGCTTGAGCAGGTCGAAATAGCCGGTCCGGCAATAGACATCGATGAAGTTCACGCCGATGACAGTATGACGAATGCGCACTTCGCTTGGGCCGGGTGGCGGCAGCGGGATATCGCGTAGTTTCAGTTCTTCGGGACCGCCATATTGTTTGACAACGATTGCCCTGGTTGTCTCGGCTCCGTGGCCGGCAATCGACGATACAGGCGTCGCGCGTGGCAGTGGCCTGATGCCCGACGGCGGCAATTGCTGCCCGGCACGCGCGTCGATCGAGGCATTGGTTGTCGGACCCGACAAGAGCTTGCGGATCGCCGTAAAACCGGTCTGGTAGATGTCTTCGCCGACCAGCCTGGCCAGCTCCTCACGTCTGTCGGCCGGCGGCCGGAATTCCGAACTCCATTCCCAGAAAGTTTGTCCGCCATCGGTCACGGGTTTGAGGCGGATCGTAGCCACATACTCCATCAGCGGCAGCGGCGCTTCCAGCAGGCAATAGGTCAGCGTCCGCTTGCTGTCGGACAAGGCCAGCAGCTGTTCGCGCAGCCGGCCGCCGTCGCCGAGCCTGAAGTCGCGCACCGATCCGACCGCGTCGACAGGCGCACCGCCCTCGATCGCGCTCGAGGCGATGGCCGGATGCCAGCGGTCGTGGCCGTTGAAGTCGCGCAGGATCGACCAGACCTGATCGATCGGCGCATCGATGATGGTGCTTCTGAGTACCCGTACCATTCGATGCGCCGACCCTTTTCGCTACTTCATCTTGAGCGCCGCGCCGTCGAAGGTCGTGACTTGCGCATACATCAACCCGTCCTTGGTTACATAGGCGTCGGCGCCAAGGTAGGGCTCTGCAAGAAAGTCGGCATTTGCCTGCCACTGCACATTCAGCGTGTCGCCGACCACGACGGAACTGATGGCGGTCAAGGTTAGGCCGTTAAGCCCGCCGTCCGTGTGACTCTTGCAGAAGCCTGCGAACAGGTCGCCCACGCCCTTACGGCCGGTGACGGATACGCCAGCAGGCAGAAGGATGGCGACCTCCTCCGGGTATTGCGCCATCAGCCTGTTCCAGTCGCATTTGTTCAGTGCATCGATATGCTCGTCGACCACGGCCTGCGCGCTGGCTTGCCGCGCCAAATCGGGCAGCGCCATTTCTTCTGCCAGTGCCGGGGCGGCAATGAGTATTGCAATTGCAGTGCAGGTTATTCTAATCATCGGTCGTTCTCCTCCATAGTGGGTTGGAACATCGACAACTGGGCGGTCCTTGATTGCCGTCACCGGCCGCTCAGTTGTCGTTTCAAAGCACTGAACGCACTTTGAAACACGTTTTCCGCAATATCGCGGACAAGCTCGGCTTCTCGCTCAGGCGGGCAATCGAAATCCGCCTGCCATTCGGCGAAAGTTGCGTTGCCGTCGGTGACCGGCGTCAGCGACAGCGTGGCAATGTAGTTTTCGACGTCCATCGGGCTTTCAAGGATTGCGTAGCTGCAGGACAGGTCATAGTCCGACAGCGCCAGCAGCCGCTCTCGGATGACCCCGCCGTCCTTCAGCCGGAAATTGCGGATGCAGCCGACCTGGTCCGCCTTGGCTCCCTGCTCGATTCGGCTTTCGGCGACGAACGGTGTCCAGTTCGGCAGGCCGTTGAAATCGCGAACCACTTGCCAGACCGATGCCGCCGGCGCCGGGATGACGGTGGACACATAGACCTTAGCCATTCGCAAGACGCTCAGCGGTCGCGGTCGTCATCGTCGTCCTTGGTCGCCTTGGGTTTGCCGCCCTTCTTGTCCCGCGTCAGGCTGGATATGTCCTTGGCGTCGCGCAGCACGTCGGTCATCCGTCCGAGCGAACCGCCCTCGATGCCGATCTCCTTCATCAGGCTGTCGATCATCGGGGCTTGTACGCGGTAGCGCAGCGCAGAATCGATGACCTCGTCGGTGACGTTGCGGTTGCCGCCCGGTCCGCCGTTCATGCCGTCGACATGCAGGATCTTGATGCCGTCGATCTTCTCCATCGGCTTGACGCTCTCGCGCACAATGCCCTCGATATGGTCGAGCAGCTTGCCGCGCAGACGACCGGCGCGTGCCTCCTCCGACAGGACGTTCTCGGCCTCGTTGATCTGCTTCTGGCCGGCCGCATCGACCGCGTAGCGCTCGGCAGCGGCGAGAGCATGGATCTTTTCGGCGTCTGCGGAAGCCACGGCGGCGATCTTCTGTGCCTCTGCGAGACTTTTGGCCGCCTTCATCTCCGCATCAGCCTTTGAGGTCACGCGCAGGGCGTCGCGTTCTGCCTCGCGCTGCGCGCCGATCAGGTCGGTCAGCTTGCGACGTTCGGCGATTTCGCGTTCGCGGGTGGTGAAGGTCTGCTCTTCTGCCTGGATCGCCTTTGCGCGGACCGCCTCGGAGGCCGCCATCGCCGCGGAACGCTCCTGCGTCTTCTTGGCGACGTCGATCGCCTTCTGGATCTCGGCGATC
>JBKJRE010000431.1:0-2729 GCA_046594775.1 Rhizobiaceae bacterium
CACCGAGGTCAGCCCCGACGACGCGGATTTCTTCGGCGCCTTCGCGCTCGACCCGTCGCACATGGCGAGCGAACTGGAGGCCAACTACAGCCCCGGGCTTACCGAGGCCGAGTTGCAGCTGAACATCGGCCAGCTGATGCTCCAGCGCCTCGGCGGCCGGGCCGAATATGCCGACCGCATCACCATCGGTCCGATCGAGCTCATCGTGCGCGACGTCGACGAGGGCGGCAAGATCGCGACCGTCGGACTGTCCTTCGAGCCGACGCCGCGGATCACCAGCATCCCGGCCTTCCTCAGCCCGGCCGAATTCGCCGACCGGGTCCGCCAGGTGTTCGCCAACTGGCGGCGCGGCAGGCGCGGCGAACTCCCTGCCGACCGGACGTCGGAACAGATCGACGAACAGGACAGCTACAACAGCCGCGGCAATTAGATCGACGCGCGCGTCTTGCATCGGCCGGGCTTCGCGATAATGTCCGGCGAAATTTTCGACGAGGAAAAAACATCATGGCCGGCTTCCGCACACTCGACGACATCGGCGACGTCAAGGGCAAGCGCGTGCTCGTCCGCGTCGACCTCAACGTGCCGATGGCCGATGGCAAGGTCACCGACGCAACCCGCATCGAACGCGTCGCCCCGACCATTCTCGAACTTTCGGACGGGGGCGCGAAAGTAATCCTGATGGCGCATTTCGGTCGTCCCAAGAATGGCCCCGATGCGGCCCTGTCGCTTGAACCGGTAGCGCGCGCCACCGCCGCCATTCTCGGCCGGCCGGTCGCCTTCATCGCCGATTGCGTCGGCGACACGGCGGCAGCCGGCATTGCTGCCCTGCAGCCCGGCGACATCGCGCTTCTGGAAAACACCCGCTTCCACAAGGCCGAGGAAAACAACGACCCGGACTTCGCCAGAAGGCTTGCCGCCAATGGCGACATCTTCGTCAACGACGCCTTCTCCGCCGCCCACCGCGCCCATGCCTCCACAGAGGGCCTTGCCCACCTCCTGCCGGCATTTGCCGGCCTCACCATGCAGGCCGAACTCGACGCGCTGGAAAAGGGCCTCGGCAACCCGGCCCGGCCGGTGGTCGCCATCGTCGGCGGCGCCAAGATCTCCAGCAAGCTCGACCTGTTGATGAACCTCGTCAGGCAGGTCGACGCGCTGGTCATCGGCGGCGGCATGGCCAACACCTTTCTCGCCGCCCGCGGCGCCGATGTCGGCAAGTCGCTGTGCGAGCATGATCTGGCCCAGACGGCGCGCCAGATCATGATCGAGGCGGCCGACGCCGGCTGCGCCATCGTGCTGCCGGTCGATGGCGTCGTGGCCCGGGAATTCAAGGCCGGCGCCGCCAGCCAGACGGTCGCCATCGGCGCCATACCCGCCGAGGCCATGGTCCTCGACGTCGGGCCGAAGACCGTCGAGGCGGTCAATCAATGGATCGACCGCGCCGCCACGCTGGTGTGGAACGGTCCGCTCGGCGCCTTCGAGATCGAGCCCTTCGACAAGGCCACCGTGGCTGTCGCCAGGCACGCCGCCAAGGCGACCCGCACCGGCGCGCTCGTCTCGGTGGCCGGCGGCGGCGACACCGTGGCTGCGCTCAACCACGCCGGCGTCGCCGACGACTTCACCTATGTATCGACGGCCGGCGGCGCCTTTCTGGAATGGATGGAAGGCAAGGAACTTCCCGGCGTCGCCGTTCTCGGCAAGGGCTGACAGCGAGCGTCAGCTCGCCCGGTATTGTCACAACGGCCTGTCGCCGCCCTCTCGCTTCGGGCCGGCAAGCCCGTTGAGCCTGTCGATCTGATCCCCGTCGAGCTGCAGACTTGCGGCGGCTATGTTGCTGCGGAGATGGGCGCGCCGCGACGTGCCGGGGATCAGCAATATGTTCGGACTGCGCTGCAAGAGCCAGGCCAGCGCCACGATCTGCACCGGCTGGCCTGCCTCTTCGGCCAGCCTCTTCAGCCCGTCGCTCTGCAGCGGCGTGAATCCGCCAAGCGGGAAGTACGGCACATAGGCGATGCCGTCGGCGGCCAGCGCGTCGATCATGGCGTCGTCGGTGCGATGCACCAGATTGTAGTGGTTCTGCACACAGACCACCGGTGCAATCGACCGGGCCGTCCGCAGCTGCGCCATGTCGACGGTGCTCACGCCGATATGGCCGATCAGCCCGTCTTCCTGCATTTTTCGCATGGCCTGCATCGGAGTGGCGATATCGTCGTCCGGCCCGCCCATCCGCAGATTGGCGATCGCGATCCGGTCGAGCCGCAGCCGTTTCAGTTCGGCCTCCATGGCCTTGCGCAGGAAGTCGGCGCTCCGGTCGAGATTCCAGCCGCCCTTGTCATCGCGCCAAGCGCCGAGCTTGGTCACCAGCGTCAGGTTGCCCGGATAGGGATAGAGCGTCTCGCGGATCAGCTCGTTGGTCACATGCGGGCCGTAATAGTCGCTGGTGTCGATGTGATCGACGCCGAGCGCGATGGCCTCGTGCAGCACGGCGCGCGCCTCTTCGGTGTCGCTGGGCGAGCCGAAGACATGCGGACCGGCAAGCTGCATGGCGCCATACCCCATCCGGTTGACCGAAATGGAGGTGCCGGGAAAAGTGAAGCGCCCGGCAGCGTCGGCATCGGGATGACGGGTGGTTGATGTTCGTGTCATGGGATAGTCTCCGGTTGCCTGCGTGATATAGCTGTTCGGGTCGAGTTGATAATAGGCATTCGCAGGGACAGCCGGTTGGCTGAGAC
>JBKJRE010000510.1:0-4281 GCA_046594775.1 Rhizobiaceae bacterium
CCGAGGCGATCCGGCTGTTCCTGAACCTCTATGAACAGTTGACCCGCGAAACGGCGCTGGAGCGGCTGGCCGCCTGGAAAGAGCTTGCTGCCGCCGAAACGATGCTCCCGGCGCCCGCTGCGCAGGCCGGCCCCTCATGGTTGCCAGGATCAGGCTGACGGAAGCGAAATAAGCTCCTCTATCGACAACGCACCGGGCTCGATTTCCACTACCCAGATGTCGGGATCGAAACGGCTTTCCTTGGCCAGCCTTGCGTCGATCGCATCCGGCTCCTCAGCCGTTTCCAGGCGCGAGAAATTGCGTTCGTCAGGCTTGGCGCTGTTGTAGCTGGTCTGCGGAGCGGGACCGAAAAGATCGGTCCGCCCAAACCTGTCGCGCACAATGATGAAAACCGTCCCGGCTTCGCTCGCGCCGCGCTTGACGATGGCCGCAAAGCCGCCAACGCCGAATACGCGTTTCAGAAGGGCAGAGACCCAGAAGTCGGTCGTCACGCGCATGGTTTGGTCCTTGCCGTTCCAGGCGCCTTCGATTCATGCCGGGAGCGGCCTTGGCAAGCGGAAACTCAGTCGGTCAGGCCAATTTCGCGCATCTTGGCATAGACCTTGGCGTCAGGCTGACCGGTTGCGGGCAAGCCGAAGATTGCCTGGAATTCGTGGATCGCAGCGGCTGTCTGGGCGCCCATCAGGCCGTCGAGCTGGATCGCCTCGTTGCCGAAGGCCCTGAGGCCGGCCTGGATCTTGATGATGCGTTCCTGCGGCAGGGGCGGCGCGACATCAGGCAAGGCCAGCGCATCGGGATCGAGCGCGGCCTCGCGCGCCACAGGGACAGGCACGATACCGGCTGTAGACTGTCCTGCTCCCAGCTGATCGAGCAGTTCGCGGTCGACGGCGCCGGTCACCGTCATGCCGATGGTGGAACGATAGTTTTCGACGGCCTTGCGTGTGTTGGGGCCGAGAATGCCGTCGACGTCGCCGTCGTAGAAATTCAGCTCCTTGAGGATCGCCTGGACTTCGCTGATCTGCGGGTCGCCCTGCTGCATGGCGGCCGCCGCATCGGGCCGCTCGATGCGGATCACGGTTTCAGTCGGCGGCCGCATCTGGCCGGGGCGGGAGAATTCACGCGTCGCGAAGAACGCCCCGGAATGTGCATAGGGCTGGTACCAGAGCGCGTTGGCCGAAACGAAGGATAGCGCGACCAGAAATGCGGTCGCGCCTCCGGCGAGCGCCGGGTTGCGGGACACCATGCCCAGAACAGCCGCCGCGCCGCTGCGCAGCGGGGTCCAGGGTCGCGGCGCTTCAACCTGTCTTGCGGAGCGTCCCATTGATATCCTCTTTGGCAATGCTTTTCGGCGGCAATACCACCGTGCCGGTGTCCGCTGCCGGCTTTCCGCTCGCCGACCTTTCGGCAGGCAGGCTGATTGTCACCTTGGTGCCTTCGCCCAATGCGCTTTCGATAACCATGGTGCCATGATGCAGCGACACCAGACCGGTCACCAGCGATAGGCCGAGTCCGGCGCCCTCGAAATGCCTGGTATAATCGTTCTGGACCTGCATGAAGGGCTTGCCGAGCAGGGGCAGATCGTCTTCCGAAATGCCAATTCCGGTGTCGCTTACCCAGAAATGCACGCGCGAGCCGATCCGCTTTGCTCCCGTTTCGACGCGGCCGCCCTTTGGCGTGAACTTGATCGCATTGGCGACCAGATTGATCAGGATCTGCTGCACGGCGCGCTTGTCGGCTTCGAGCGTGCCGGTCTCCGGCGCGACGTTCACCGTCAGTTCGATGTGCTTGGCGGCAGCCTGCTGCTTGAGCATGGAATGGCACATGTCGACGGCATCCCTGAAGCGAAACGGCTCGGGACGTGTCGAGTAGGTGCCGGCCTCGATCCGCGAAACGTCGAGGATCGAGTTGACGACGGCCAGCAGGTGATGGCCACTTTCGGCGACCAGCCCGACATATTCCTTCTGCCGCGGATCGCCGAAAGGCCCGAACATCTCGTGCAGCAGCATGTCCGAGAAACCGATGATCGCGTTGAGCGGCGTGCGCAGTTCGTGGCTGACGGCGGCGAGGAACCGGTTCTTGGCGACGTCGAGCGTCTGGGCCTTGTCGGTTGCGGCGGCGAGGCCCTCGCGCAACTGCACCATGTCGTCGTTGCACCTGGCTACCATGACGATCGGCTGGCCGCCGGGTTGGCCCGTCATGTCGATCAGGAATGGCCTGTAGTCGGGCGCCGTGCCCGCGCCGCCCTCTCCCGGTACACGGAAGCGCAACGCTACGCTCTTCCTCTCCTTGCCCTGGCGCATATCGGCGACGGCGCACATATAGGCGACCCGGTCCGCGACATGGATGCGCTCGAAAAAGCCGTTGGCAAGCAGCAGTTCCGGTGTAACGCCGAATATCCGCCGCGCCTGCGGCGACGCATCGAGCACCTCGCCCGAAGCAGTGACCTTCAGGACGACCGCATCGATGATCTCGTCGAGCGGTCTGGCCGATGGCGCCGCGTTTCCTGAAGCCGCCTCATCGAGCCATGCCGCCAGGCGCGGCGCCAGGAACGCAGCATAGGCCAAGGGCACAAGCCAGCCGGCCGCGCCCGCGACGGCATGAAACGAAAATGCCTGCGTCACAAGGATCTGCGCCGGAATGACCGCCAGCGCGGCGGCGGCGCCGGTCAGCGCGGCGCGCGACGAGCGATACAACCACCAGGCTTCCAGGGGCAGCGCCGCGACGGCGAGCGCTGCCGGCGAGGCAAGGCCGCCGGCGGCAGCCACGATCGCGGCGAGCGCGCCCGTTGCAGCCGTCAGCGCGACGATCTCGAGCAGGCGCGTCTTGCCGGTCGATGCGGCGACCACAGCCATCAGCCACCCAAGACAGAAGGTGGCGCAGATGCCGGCGAGCATGGCCGTCGGGCCGATCTGCGGCGGGAACATGATGGCGATCGAAACGGCAACGGGAACGGGGCCGGCGATCAACATGCCGATGAAGCGACCCTGGCGCAGACGCTCTGCCGGATCCGAAACGCACGCGTTCACCAGTCGATCGTAGGCTGCGGCGAGGTCGCCGAGCAATTCACCGGTTCTGGTCCGAGACAAACGCAACGCAACACACCTGCAAACTTGACCCCATACGCGGGTCGCTTTGGTTGATCCCAAAACTCGCATTCAGCCTTTAAGGAATGAATAAGGCGGGAGTGGCTGTGGCTGGCCAACCCGGTAAATCTGCCCCATCGGCGGCCAACCAGCCGATGGATTCAGTCTATGGTAAATGGAGGATTAGTTTTCGGCCAAGGCGCCGGCCGGCGCCTGGCCGCCTCGCGAAATCGGAGGGGACTGGATTGTGAAAGAGAATCAGGTCCTTGCATGAACAACAAAGGGTAAACGCGGCGCGAAGCCATTTCATCGAGCTTGACGCCAATGCAAATAGATAAAATTGGATTCAAATTTTGCGAAAATGCCGGACTTTCCTGCAAGCCGGTATTTGCGCGGCTGTGCCATTGTCGCATATGAAAGGGGTGCTTGCCGGGCTCCGTGAAGGGACAGGCAAGACAAGAGGACAGGCAAATGGGCTTTCTCATCCGCATGGCATTCTGGTTTTCGCTGGTGCTGCTGATCCTGCCGCTGGACCCGGCAACCGGAAACGGTGAGGTCGAAACGATCAGCCCGGTCCAGGCGTTCTTCGCCGCACGGGCCGCCGTCGACGATGTCGCCGGCATCTGCGAGCGCAAGCCCGATGTCTGCGCGGCCGGCAAGGTCGCCATGCACACCATCGGCGTCAGGGCGCGCGAGGGGGCGCGCATCGCCTATCAGATGCTGGAAAGCGACACCGCGCCCGCCAGTGACAATGTCGCGGTGGCCATCGACAGGGCGACAGCCGCCCTCGACTCGGAAGCCACGGGCAGCCTGCCCGCTCTTGCCAACTGACTGGCCGTCGCGTCAGGAGCGCGGGCCTCGTCTCGCTTTTTGCGTGACGCGGGCCGGCACGCTCACTATATCCGCCTGAATGGCGAACACGATCCAGGCGATACGCGACGATTTTGCTTTCCTCGACGAGTGGGAAGACCGCTATCGCTACGTCATCGAACTTGGCGAGGCGCTGCCGCCCTTTCCCGATGAGGCCCGCGTCGATGCGTTCAAGGTGCCGGGCTGCGTCAGCCAGGTCTGGCTGACCACCAATGTCGGCGACGGTGCCGATCCGGTCATCGAATTTCGCGGCGATTCCGACGCCCATATCGTTCGCGGCCTGGTCGCCATCGTGCTGGCGCTGTTTTCGGGCCGCCATGCCAGCGAA
>JBKJRE010000472.1:0-3911 GCA_046594775.1 Rhizobiaceae bacterium
GCCCGAGGCGGTGACGAGATCGAAGCCGCCCTCGTTCATCAGCGCGACCATTTCGTCGGAGGTGTTGGCGGTCTTGACGTTGCCCTTACAGCCTGTGGCTTCCTCGAACTTGGTAACCCAGTCGAAAGTCTTGTCGGTTTCGCCGCGCTCGATGTAACCGGCCCAGGCGACGATGTTGACCTGGCCCTCGCCTTTGCCGATCTCGGTCATCTGGGCCATGGCCTGGCCGGTGAAGCTGAGGGCAACGGTGAGCGCGGTGCAGGTTTTCAGTACTGATTTCATGACAAATCTCCCATTGGCGGGGCCGCTCTCGACTGGCGGCGTGTTCCCCGAACCGGGATGCTGGCCCGAAACGGCCGGTTTCGCAAATCCATTTATCAGAAAGCCGATATCGGGAAAACCGATATCAGATCGGACGGTCGGAGACGCTGGAGCGGGGACGCTGGCGAACCGTGCGCTGCGACTGGGCGATGCCGATGAAATCGCGCGCCGCCTGCGGCAGGCCGGAGCCGCGCCGCCACACCATGCCGACCTGCACGACCGGCAAGGCGCCGGAAATGTCGCGCGATTCGATGCGGTCGCCTTCGAGCGACCAGGGCCGGTAGACGAGGTCGGGCAGCAGCGCCACGCCGGCGCCGGTGGCGACCAGGCTGCGGACCGCCTCGACCGACCGGGTGCGGAAGGCGACATGCGGACGCGCGCCGAGCGCCGACAGGAGCTTGCCGGTGTTTTCCTCGATCTCGTCGACCGACAGCATGATCAGCGGCTCGTCCGAAATGTCGCCGACATTGATGATCTCGGCGGAGGCCAGGCGGTGGCCGAGCGGCAGCCACAGCCGATAGGACGAGACCTCGAGAATTTCGGATTGCAGCGCCAGGCGATCGCGCAGGTTGGAAATGACCATCACCGCGATGTCGAGTTTGCCGCCGACCAAGAGGTGCTCGAGATAAACGCCATTGTCCTCGATGGCCGAGACATCGACAGCCGGATGGGCGCGGCGGTAGCGCGCCAGAAGGTCCGAAAGAACGTAACCGGCCACCAGCGAGGTGACGCCGAGCTGCAGCCGGCCGGTGGTGGCCTCCCGGCCGCCGAAAAAGGTGCGGCGCGCGTCCGAAACGTCGGCAAGGATCTTGGTGGCGTGGCGCAGGAACTGATGGCCCTTATGGGTGATGTTGAGGCCACGCGGATGGCGCTCGAACAGTTCGACGCCGAGATCGCGCTCCAGTTCCTTGATCGCCTCGGTGACGGAGGATTGCGAAATCGACAGATTCTGCGCGGCGCCCGACACGGTTCCCTGCTCGGCAACGGCGACGAAATACTGCAACTGCCGGATCGTGAAGGCCATGGCGCGACTAAGCACGGAAGACGCGGCGATGGGAAGCGCGGCTCACGCTGCCGCGTGGCGTGCGCCCGGGGCGACCAGCATCTTCGTGCCCGCCCGGTCGAGTGCATCGGCAATTTCCGGCGGTGGCGGGCGGTCCGTGGCGAGCTCGTGAAAACCGTCGAAGCCGCAGACCTGCACCAGCCCCTGCCGGCCGAATTTCGTATGATCGGTGACGACGACGGAACGCGTGCCGCGCGACAGCACGACGCGGGCAAACTCCGCCTCCTCCAGCACATAGTCCATGACGCCGGTCTCGGCGTTGACCGCGCCAGCCGAGACGATGGCGTGGTTCATCGAGAAGCGGCTGACGAAGTCGATGGCCGAGACGCCGAATGCGGCGCCTGAATCGCTGCGCAATTCGCCGCCGGTCATATAGACCTTGTTGCCGTTGACGGTGGCTAGAGTGCGGGCAATGTCGGACGAGTTGGTGACGACCGTCAGGCGTCGGTGGCCGAGCAGTTCGCGGGCAAGAAAACTGGTGGTCGTGCCGGTGTCGAGCATGACGGATTCGCCGTCGCGAATGGTCGCCGCGACAAGCCTGGCGATGGCCCGCTTGGCCTCGGCATTCTCGCGCATGCGGCGTTCAAAGGGCGCCTCGCCGACCAGCGCCGGCAGGCCGATGGCGCCATGCATCTTCAGCACCGCGCCGTTGCGGACAAGCGGCTTGACGTCTCGGCGCACGGTTTCCAGCGAGACCTTGAGCAGTTCGGCCAGCCGGGCAATGGTGACGGTGCCCTCTTCCTGCAAGAGCCTCAGAATCTCGCCATGTCGCTTGGAGTGGTTCATCTGCGTTTCCAGCCCCCCGACGCCTTGCTGCGGCGCCTTGCCCACCCCATAGGAGCACTTCCGCTGCATTTGCGGAAGATACGGCAAGACCGGTCAAAAAAACAGAAAAAACCACAAATGCGCGTTGACAATCGAGCGCGGCGCGGTCGACATTGCCGGCTCATCCGCCGTGCCGGTGGATGACCAGCGGCGGGCGCCCATTGGCGAGGACATTTCCCTTGACTGCAACACCCCACGAATGGCGGGCAGCAGCTGGCCGGCAGGCCGAAGCGGGCAGCCTGGCATGAGCGATGTCGAGGAGCGCATCCGGGCGCTGCCGCTGTGGAACGGTTCCATCAGCATCGAGCCGCTGAAGGGTGGCCTCAGCAATGAAAGCTTTCTCGTCGCCGACGCAAGCGGCAAGCATGTGGTGCGCTTTGGCCGCGACTTTCCTTTCCACCACGTCTATCGCGAACGCGAGATCATGACGGCGCGGGCGGCTAGCGCGGCCGGTTTCGCGCCGGAGGTCGAATATGCCGAGCCGGGCGTCATGGTGGCGGCGTTTGTCGGCGCCAAAACCTATGATGGCGGGGATGTGCGCGAAAACCGCATCCGCATCGCCCGCCTGATGCGCGCCTTCCATACCGAAATGCCCAAGCACGTGTCGGGCGCCGGCTTCATGTTCTGGGTGTTCCACGTGATCCGCGACTATGCCCGCTCGCTGGAGGCGGGCAACAGCCGCATGAGCGGGCAACTGCCGTCCTACCTGGCGCTGGCCGACGAACTGGAACTGGCGCAGTCGCCGCTGCCGGTGGTGTTCGGCCACAACGACCTGTTGCCGGCCAATTTTCTAGACGACGGCGACAAGCTGTGGCTGATCGACTTCGAATATGCCGGCTTCAACACGGCGATGTTCGACCTCGCCGGAGCGGCGTCGAACGCCGGCATGACGGGCGAGGAATCCGACCAGCTGCTCAACGCCTATTTCGGCCATGAGCCGGACGAAAAACTGCGCCGCTCCCACGCCGCCATGCAATGCGCCTCGCTGCTCAGGGAAGCGATGTGGAGCATGATCTCGGAGGTGCATCTGGCGGCGCCCGGCGCCGACTACGAAGCCTACACCGCCGAAAACCTGGCGCGCCTCGAAGCGGCGCTGGAAACCTATCGCACCACCTATGGAAAGCTGCCGACATGACATTGCCCGGCCACGCCCAGATCGTCGTCATCGGCGGCGGCATCATCGGCTGCTCGACCGCCTACCATCTGGCGCGCGACCACAAGGCCGATGTGGTGCTTTTGGAACAGGGCAAGCTGACATCCGGCTCGACGTGGCACGCGGCGGGGCTGGTCGGGCAGCTGCGCTCCTCGGCCTCGATCACCAGGGTGCTGAAATACTCGGTCGATCTCTACAAGCAGCTGGAGGCCGAGACCGGGCTCGCCACCGGCTGGAAGATGACCGGCTGCCTCAGGCTGGCGACCAACCAGGACCGCTGGACCGAGTACAAGCGGCTGGCGACGACGGCGACAAGCTTCGGCATGGACATGCAGCTTGTCTCGCCCGAAGAGGTCAAGAAGATGTGGCCGCTGATGGAGACATCCGACCTCGTCGGCGCTTCCTGGCTGCCGACCGACGGCCAGGCCAGCCCCTCCGACATCACGCAGTCGCTGGCCAAGGGCGCGCGGATGCATGGCGCGAAAATCCACGAGGAGGTGCGCGTCACCGGCTTCGATATGGTGGATGGACGCATCACCGCCGTGAAGA
>JBKJRE010000119.1:0-3491 GCA_046594775.1 Rhizobiaceae bacterium
GTGCGACGCCAAGCGTAGCGCACCACATCACCAGTGGAATGTATGGCCTGATCCTTGTCGAGCCGGAGGGAGGTCTGCCGCAGGTCGATCGCGAGTTCTACGTCATGCAGGGCGAGCTTTACACGGTCGAGCCATTCGGCACGCAGGGCGAGATGGAGATGGACTACGACAAGCTGATCTCGGAACGGCCTGAGTACTTCCTCTTTAATGGTTCCGTCGGTTCGCTGACCAAGACACATCCGCTCTACGCCAGTGTCGGCGAGACGGTCCGCATCTTCTTCGGTGTCGGCGGCCCGAACTACAGAACTACACGTCATCGTTCCATGTGATTGGCGAGATATTCGACAGCGTCTATGCGTTCGGCAGCATAACGTCGCCGCCCCTCAAGGATGTCCAGACGGTTTCGGTGGCGCCCGGCGGTGCGACGATCGTGGACTTCAAGATCGATCGCGGCGGGCATTATATTCTGGTCGATCACGCATTGTCGCGTGTCGAGCGCGGTCTCGCAGGCTACCTGATCGTAGACGGCCCGGAAAATGACGAGCTCATGCATCAGGGTCCGGCTGAATAGACGGTTGAACAGGGCCGCCGGCGCGGAGAATTGTTCCGCGCCGGTGGCCGGCCATTTAAGCGGTGGAAGAGATGACCACGAGAATTCCTCAAGCAACGCCCCCTGTGGCCGAGCAACCGGTCGATCATGCTGAACTCGACCGCGCCTTCATCGGCAGACTGGTTCGCACGTCCTACGGAAGCATCCGGCAGGACGAGCGTTTCGGCCCGATCTTCGCCAAGATGACCGACTTCTGGTGCTCGGTGATGCTGAAGGATGGCAGCTACCAGGGCCGCCCGGTGCCGGCCCACCTCAAGCTCAAGACGGTCGTAGAGGGCGATTTTGCAATCTGGCTTCGCCTGTTCGGCGAGACGGCGCGCGAATTATGCTCGCCCGACGTCGCTGACGCCTTCGTCAAACGGGCTGAACGCATCGCCACCAGTCTCAAATTGGCGATGTTCTTCCTGCTTCCGGTCGCGAAATAATGCGGCAACCGAATTGAGCCATATCAAATTCAATCGGTCGATCACTTGCAAGACACGCCCGAGTGCGATGTGGGAGCGATTGGAATCCAGTCGCAGCGTGTCTGGCGACACCGAAAACTCGTTGCCGATAGACAAGCCGCACAACGCGTAGACGTGTATCCCGAGGGCGGACAGCCTTTCAAGCGAAAGTGAACCAGCACGCAGGCTTCGATATACTCGGCACGGAAAGCACCCATCGCGTCAAGGGAGCACCGCACTTGTTCATGGGTGCGTTGGTTTCGATCCTGGCACGCAGTAGTCCGAGCTATGTCTGAAAATGGGTGATGGGGCCTGAGAAGGCGGCGTATCGTGGCGGGTGATCAAGCCTGCCAGAACTTCCAAAAGGAACGATACGCCATGAACGACGATACCACGATCACCGCTCTTAACCAGCCCGGATTAATCCTCGATCCATTGAGCGAAATAGCCCTGGACGGAGCACGCCAGATGTTGGCAGCGGCCATCAAGGCGGAGGCGACGAACTTCGTCTCGCTTTTCAGCGATGACCTTTTACCCGACGGGCGCCAGCGCGTGGTCCGCCATGGCACTGGGCCGGAGCGGGTGATTCAGACCGGGATCGGACCGATCCCTGTGCAGCGGCAGAAGGTGCGCGACCGTGCGACGGGCGTGCCGCACGAGAAGAAGATCCGCTTCACCTCGAACATTTTGCCGAAGTGGGCACGGCGGTCGAGAAGCCTCGATGCCCTGCTGCCTGTTCTCTACCTGCGCGGGGTATCGACCGGAGATTTCCAGGAAGCGCTGACGGCGCTGCTGGGTGCGGATGCGCCGAACCTCTCGCCGGGCGTGATTTCACGCCTCACCGTGGGGTGGCAGGACGAGTATGATCGCTGGCAGCGCCGCGATCTCTCGGCACGCCGTTACGTCTACATTTGGGCCGATGGCGTCTACCTGCAGGCCCGGATGGAGCGCCAGGCCGAATGCATGCTGGTGATCCTCGGGGCGACACCCGAAGGGAAGAAGGAGCTGCTGGGCTTCCAGGTCGGGGTGCGCGAGAGCGCGCAGAGCTGGCGCGAGTTGCTGATCGACCTGAAGGCGCGGGGTTTGTCGGTGTCTCCTGAACTGGCCGTCGGCGACGGCGCCCTGGGATTCTGGAAAGCTTTGGACGAAGTCTTCCCCGGCACCCGTCATCAGCGGTGCTGGTTCCACAAGGTTGCGAACGTGCTCAACCATTTCCCGAAAACCATGCAGCATTCAGTCACTGCGGATATGCGCGAGATTTCCAACGCCGAAACCCGGGCGGCGGCGCTGGCGGCCATCGAAATCTTCAAGGAGAAATACGCCGCCAAATATGAGCGCGGGGTGATCTGCCTGACCAAGGACACCGAGGCCATGCTGGCCTTCTTCGACTTCCCGGCAGAGCACTGGGACCATCTGCGCACCTCGAACCCGATAGAGAGCGTATTCGCAACGGTCCGTCACCGCACGGTGCGGACCAAGGGCGCGCTCTCGCAGAAGACGTCAAAGCTGATGGTCTTCACCCTGATCAGGGCGGCTTCGAAGAAATGGCGCAAGCTCAACGGCACAAACCAGTTACCCCGCGTCATCGAAGGCGTCAAATTCAACGACGGTATCGCACAGAGCGATCCCAACCAAAGCCGCGCCGCTTGATTATGCCGCGTCACCCAAATTCAACCATAGCTCCAGTAGTCCGACACCATTCCGCTTGGACTGCATCGCGATTGAGGATTACGTTCACTCCGGGGCGAGGTTCGCATGTTAAATGGCGGTCCGGCTCGGCTGCTTTGCGCTCGCCATGGCCGGCGTCGTAGCCGTTCTAGATATCGCGATTGTCGGTTGATCAAAGGCGTGCACCAGCTTGGCGCAATCGGAGGTACAACGATGTTGATCGAAGGACTGTTGGATGCGGCACGTGAAAGGCTCGTGACCCTTCTGGATGACACCAGGCTGATTGAAGCCGCCAAGCTCCTGAGTTCCGGGACGGATCTCCTGGTTGTGTGCAATAGCGACGGCATTCTGCAGGGTGTTGTAACGAAGACCGACCTCGTAAAGCAGATCAGCGTCTGCCAAGGCGCAAGCTGCATGTGCTCCGTCTCTAAGGTAATGACGCGCGACGTAGCGCTGTGTCGGTTGTCGGATCGTCTTGAGGACGTGTCCGAGGTGATGAAGCAGCGGCATCTGAAAAACATACCCATAGTGGACGCAGACAGCCGACCCACGGGGGTGCTTACTGCGCGGATCATTCTCCGCGCCCTCCTGAGCGAGTCCAAATATGAGGAAGCTCAATTAGTTGATTACGTGGAGGGTGTCGGGTACCGATGAACGCCCCCCGAGCCAGGAGAGACTCCGCTATGAGGAATTTCTAATGCCAAATTCCGAGCCACCCCCGGACACGTCCGAGCTTCGCAGGCGGGCGTTATCGCGATGGGAAAATGAAG
>JBKJRE010000214.1:0-2637 GCA_046594775.1 Rhizobiaceae bacterium
CATCTTGGCCAACGAGGCCTGGTCATGTCACGAAGCCGTTCAGGCCTGCTGGTCGCTGATGCGCCCTGCCCTCGCAGGAAAACCAGCGCGACCAATTAGAAAATGCTGAATCAAACGATCGCCCTTAGGGACGGCTTTAGAACGCTATGAAACGTCGTATTGTTTTCACCGAAGCTTGCGGTTCTGAGAGTATGCGGCCGCTTTTGGCGATCCCCTGCGCACCCCGCAATTTCGACACTCCCCAAACGGGTAACTAGTGAGAACGGCTCCTGTCTGTATGTTTCCACTGTGGCGGAGGAACGTAATCGGCTTACCCGTCACTATGGATGGAGATACACAATGACAATTTTGAAGCACACAAGTTGGCGAAAAATTGCGCTAGCGAGCCTCACTTTGGGCGCGGCTGTAGCCCTGAGCTTGTCCGAAGCGTCCGCCAAAGACGACATTGTCCTCTGTACCATCGACAGCGTGTCGGGCGATTTTTCCATAATGTCGACGCCAAAAACCTACGGGTATCAATTGGCTGTCAAGGAAATCAACGACGCGGGTGGCATCGAGGTTGATGGCGAGATGAAGATGATCAAACTCGTCGCCTATGACGGACAGTCGGACGTCGGCCAGTTCCAGCAACTGGCCCAACGCTGCATCTTCGAGGACGAAGCGGACGTGGTCATGGCCGGCTATACCGGCGCCGAACGCGAGGCGGCCCGTCAAGAAGTCATCCGCAACAAGACCATATTCTGGCACAACAACCAGGGCGAAGGCGGCATTGCCGACCACTATTCCTTCTTTTCTGGTCCTACCCCTGAGCAGCAGGTTCTGCCTGCCCTCAAATACATGATCGAGAACTTGGGTCCGCGGATGACATTCATTGGCGCTGACTATAACTTCTGTCGCGCCATCGGCCAGTGGGTGCGTGTCGCAGCAAACCTTTATGGCGGACAAATCGAGATGGAGGAATACTTTCCATTTGGTGTCTCGCAATGGCAAGCAACCATCGATAAGATCCGCGGAATCGGCCCGGATTTCCAGGTCCACTGCTTGGTTGGCGGTGATCAGGTTCAGTTCTACCCACAAGCGCAGGCCGCAGGACTATCTACACCAATCTGGTCAAACGTAACCATTTCGGATGGCTACGAGCACAAACGGTTTGCGCCGCCGTCGCTGGCCAATATGTATGTGCCCCCGGCGTTTATCGAGGATGTGCCGGGTGCAGCCAGTGCCGACTTTACTGCCAAGATTCGAGCGATGTTCCCGAAAACTGTATACGTTAACGAGCATGCGGCCTTTGGCTATGTCGCTGTAAAAGCAATGGCAGAGGCGTGGAAAAGGGCTGGAACCACCGAAACCGAGGCCGTGATCAAGGCTCTGGAAAGCGATATTTCCTTGCCTGATGCTCCAGGCGGCCCTTGGATTATGCGCGGCGACCAGCATCATGCTGCAATGCACACGTATCTTTTCAAGGTGAACGACGACCACACACTGACCTCAATCTCGGATCTTGGCATGACCGAGCCTACCTTCCTAAAGGACGTTGGTGTGAATATGCGCGACGCCGCACCGGGTCGTCAGTTCCTGCCACCCGACAATCCGGCCTGGGCCGGGTTCTTCAAGTAGATCACACAATCCGACAGCGGTAGAGCGGTATCAATCAGGATGAAATTGCCGGAATATTGAAATCATGGAAAATTATGGGCAACTATTTAGCTATGTTTATCAATACTTCGACAATGCATCCTACCTGATATTGGCCGCTGTCGGGCTGATCCTGATTTACGGGATGATGGGTGTTATCAACATGGCGCATGGCGAACTGATGATGATCGGTGCCTATGTCGCCACCTTCTCGTTCTATGCTGGCGTTCCTGTCCCGTTGGCCATTCTGTTCGCCGGCATTGCTGCGGGATTGACCGGGGTAGTCATCGAACGCTTCATCGTTCGACACTTCTACAATCAATTGCTGTCTTCGCTCGTGGTCACGTGGGGACTGAGCTTGATTCTTAGCCAGAGCGTGTTGCTCATCCTCGGCCCTGCGACGATGAACATGCCGACCCCCTTTGGCAATTTTAGCGTGGGCACCTTTACCTTTGGCACCTACAGGATGGTGATGTTCGCCGTCTCGGTCGGACTGATTGCGAGCATTTGGACCCTTTTTCGGTTTACCACCTTCGGCCACCGAGCCCAAGCCGCAATGGAAAACCCGCGCATGGCCGACGCGCTGGGTATCGACACTAGGCGCGTCTACACGTTGACCTTCGGCCTCGGCTCGGCATTGGGTGGCATCGCGGGCGGCATGTTCGCGATGACGGCGGCGATCTCGCCGTTCTTCGGGCAGGCCTATACGCCAGTCGCTTTCATCACTGTGGTGCTTGGTGGCGGCGCGAATGCTGTGTTGGGCTTGGCTTATGCAGCGGCATACCTAGCGGGCGTTCAGACCCTCGCCTCGAACGTCTTCAATCAGTATATCGGCTACGTGTCGATCATGGCCGCGGCCTTCGTCGCTCTACTGGTTATGCCGTCCGGTATTTCGGACTACATCGTGCGCCGCCGCAAGCGTACCATGGATAGGTAAGACGAATGTACATAGTAGCAAGAGTTTGGTCGGCCGTATCGGACCGGCTGAACGGTCCGCAGACG
>JBKJRE010000460.1:0-4408 GCA_046594775.1 Rhizobiaceae bacterium
GGGCGACGTCTCCGGTGTCGAACCAGCCTTCATCGTCGAACTGCTCCGCGCCGGCGCCGCCGTAATAGGAGCGCGCCACGGCCGGGCCGCGGACCTTCAGGCGTCCGAATGTCTCGCCATTCCAGGGTCTCTCGACATTCTCGTCGTCGGTCACCTTCATTTCGACGCCAAACGGCGGGTACCCCTGCTTCTGCTGCACATCGAGGCGCTCCTCGCGCTCAAGATCCATGCATTCAGGCTTGAGGGTGCCCAGCGTGCCGAGCGGCGACATTTCGGTCATCCCCCAGGCGTGGATCACCTCGACGTCGTAATTGTCCTGAAACTTCTTTGTGATGACACGTGGACAGGCAGAACCCCCGATGACGACCTTCTTCAGGTGGGGCAATTTTTCGCCGGTCTCCTCGAGATATTGCAGGAGCATCATCCAAACGGTTGGAACGGCGGCGGAAAAGGTCACCTTCTCCTTGTTCAGCAATTCGCAAATCGACGCGCCATCCATCTTGCCGCCCGGCATGACAAGCTTGGCGCCGACCATGGGCGCGGCCTGCGCCAATCCCCAGGCGTTGGCGTGGAACATCGGCACGACCGGGAGGATCACATCCCGCGAGGAAATGCCCATTGCATCGGGCATGCAGGCTATCATGGCGTGCAGCACGTTGGACCGATGGCTGTAGACAACCCCCTTGGGATCGCCGGTGGTTCCAGACGTGTAGCACATGCCTGCGGCGGCGCCCTCGTCCAGCTGCGCCCATTCGAAATCGCCATCCGCCTCGGCAAGCCATTCTTCGTATGCCACGACGTTGGCAAGCGCGGTTTCCGGAAGATGCGCGGCATCCGTCAGGACGATGATCTCGTTCAAGGATTTGACGCTATCGGCAATCTTCTCGAGCAGCGGCATAAAGGTCAGGTCGACAAAGATCACGCGGTCCTCGGCATGGTTCATGATCCATGAGATCTGATCGGGAAACAGCCGTGGATTAAGCGTATGGTAGACGGCGCCAACGCCCATGATGCCGTACCAGGCCTCAAAATGGCGTCCTGTGTTCCAGGCGAGCGTCGCGACACGGTCGCCCGCTCCAAAGCCGTCCTGCCCCAGCCGCTGCGCAACCTTGAGCGCGCGCTGCCTGGCTTGGGAGTATGTGGTCCGGACTATGGGACCCTCAATCGAACGCGAAACGATCTCGCGATGGGGGTGTTGTCTGGCCGCATGGTCTAGGATCTTGTGGCAGAGAAGCGGCCATTCCTGCATCAGTCCTAGCATGTCGTTCCTCCCGAACTCGTTTTTCGCAATTGTGATTGGAACCGCCGATTTGTCCAGTTGCGATTGACCTGAAGTCCAAAGAGTCCTCGACGCCACAATCCAGCCACCGTGACTGTAAAGGGTCAAAGGCAGCGGAGGGTTGTTGGGAAAGACCAAGGGTAAAGTCATGGACACGCAGGACATCAAGGAAAACGGCCCGGAAACAGTTGACGGAAGGCTGATCCTTCTCCCACCTCCGCAAATCAGACTGCTGGCAGCGCCGAAAGAGCAGGTTTCGGACAGCGAATTCGAGACCGTGGTTCGCGGGGCCCTCGAAGCCGTCGGTGGAACGATGCTGTTCAAGGTGCGGATCGACGCTGAGAACGCGGGCCATCACGCCGCCGCAGCCGCGGTGGGTACAGGCGACACAAGGCAGTTCCTTCTGCTGACGCTTCCACTCCACGGCGGCTCTTTGAAAGTCGAAACCACGGCCAGCAGCAGCAGCCCGCTGGCCGGCATAGCGGCTTCGTATGCTGGTCTGATGGACATATTCAGGGCAGCCGCCTGATGGCGTGGCTCGGGAGCGATGCTTCAGCCAATGCATCGCAGGACTCTTTCCGCAATGTGGCGCTACTGAAATCGGCCGGACCCGCGAAGGCGGCCAGATATGAAGCGCGGATCATCAGAGCAAGGGCCAGGCAGTGAATACAATACCCAACCCGTCACCCGGACCCCGGACCCCGGAGCAAGCCGTCGCGCAATATCACCGTTGAGCCATTCAGCGGCGTTGTCACCGTGAAATTCGCGGATGCCATTGTGGCTTCAACCAACAGGGCACTGATGCTTCGCGAGGCAACCTATCCAGTTGTCTTCTACATCCCGTTCGAGGACATCTATTTCGAATTCATGAGACGCACCGACACCTCGACCCACTGTCCCTACAAGGGTGATGCGTCCTACTGGAGCGCGTCCGCAAGTGGCGAAGGTGCGGTCAACGTGATGTGGGCCTACGAGCGGCCGTATGACGAGATGGTGCGCATCGAGGATCATGGCGCCTTCTATCCGGACAAGGTCGAGATCGAGGCCCTTCCTGCCTGACCGGGCAGGAGGACGCTAGAAGCCGTAGTCACTCGGCCCGTTTGACGGCCGCCTGTGCTGCGGCCAGTCGCGCGATAGGCACCCGGTAGGGCGAGCACGATACGTAATCGAGCCCGACCTCTTCGCAGAAGGCGATAGAGGCGGGATCGCCGCCATGTTCACCGCAAATGCCAAGCTTGATGTCCGGTCTGGTCGAACGGCCCTTTTCCACGGCCATGCGCACCAGCTCGCCGACGCCCTGGATGTCGAGCGTGACGAAAGGATCCCGCTCGATTATGCCCTTCTGTCGATAGGTTTCCAGAAACGGTGCGGCATCATCGCGCGAAATGCCGAAAGTGGTTTGCGTCAGGTCGTTGGTTCCGAAAGAGAAAAACTCCGCCGACTCGGCAATCACATGCGCGCGTATCACTGCCCGCGGAAGCTCGATCATGGTCCCGGTAAGATATCCTATTGTCTCCCCCGCCTCCTCCATGACGCTTTTCGCCACCGCATCGATGCGAGCCTTGACGTAGTCGAGTTCCTCTTTAAGGCCGACCAGCGGCACCATGATCTCGGGGACGACCGGGCTGCCGGTCTTGCGTCCGGCCTCCAGCGCCGCCTCGAAAATTGCGCGCGCCTGCATTTCCGCGATCTCGGGAAAGGATACGGCCAAGCGGCAACCGCGATGCCCCAGCATCGGATTGAACTCGTGCAAGGCTTCGGTCCGCTGCCGTAGCTTGTCAGCAGATACACCCATCGAAGCCGCAACCTCGGCGATTTCTCTTTCGGACTTGGGCAGGAACTCGTGCAGCGGCGGATCGAGCAGCCTTATGGTGACCGGCAGGCCTGCCATGATCTCGAAGAGTTCCAGAAAGTCCGAACGCTGCATCGGCAGCAACTTGGCAAGCGCGGCGCGGCGCTCCTGCTCACTGTCGGAAAGGATCATTTCACGCATGGCGCCTATGCGGATGCCTTCAAAGAACATGTGTTCGGTGCGGCACAGACCAATCCCCTCCGCCCCGAATGAGCGGGCCATTCTTGCGTCGGCCGGCGTTTCGGCGTTTGTCCGTACCTTCATCCGGCGGATTGTGTCGGCCCACTCCATGATCGCGGCAAAATCGCCGGACAGTTCCGGCTGCGTCATGGCGACGGCGCCCTTGAGCACCTGGCCATTGGCTCCGTCGATGGTAATGACATCGCCCTTTCGGAACGTCGCCCCCATGACCATCAGCGTGCCGGTTCTGTAGTCCACCCGCAGCGTGCCAGCACCCGAAACGCATGGCTTGCCCATGCCTCTCGCCACAACGGCAGCATGACTTGTCATGCCGCCGCGGGTGGTCAGAATTCCCTCTGCGGCATGCATGCCGTGTATGTCTTCGGGACTTGTTTCAACGCGGACAAGGATGACCTTCCGGCCGATTGCCTTCATCTCCTCGGCATCGTGCGAGGAAAAAACGATCTCCCCGGTCGCCGCACCGGGCGAAGCCGGCAAGCCCACGGCGATGATGTCACGTTCGGCCTTTGGGTCGATGGTTGGATGGAGCAGCTGGTCTAGCGACCCCGGGTCTATCCGGGCGACCGCTTCTTCCCGGGTGATCAAACCTTCGGAGGCCATGTCGACAGCAATCTTGAGCGCCGCCTTGGCGGTGCGTTTGCCCGCGCGCGTCTGAAGCATCCATAGCTTGCCCCGCTCGATGGTGAATTCGAGATCCTGCATGTCACGGTAGTGCTTTTCGAGGCGATCCGAGATCGAAACAAATGCCGCGAAGGCATCCGGCATGATCTTCTGGAGGGACGATTTATCCGAGCCCGCGTTGATGCGTGCCGCCTCCGTGATATTCTGCGGCGTGCGAATGCCAGCGACCACATCCTCGCCCTGAGCATTGACGAGGAATTCGCCGTAAAGCATCTTTTCGCCGGTCGAGGGATTGCGCGTAAATGCCACGCCCGTGGCCGACGTGTCGCCCATATTGCCGAAAACCATGGCCTGGATATTGACCGCGGTGCCCCAGCTTTCGGGAATGTCGTGCAGCCGCCTGTAGGTTATGGCCCGGGGATTCATCCAGCTGGACAGAACCGCGCCGACCGCGC
>JBKJRE010000488.1:0-3050 GCA_046594775.1 Rhizobiaceae bacterium
AGCTTGAAAATCTTGCCGTCGGCCATCCCGAAGTGCTGGAGGCGGCGGTCATCGGGGTTGCCCATGCGAAATGGGACGAACGGCCCTTGCTCGTGGTGGTCCGCAAGCCGGGGAAGCAGCCGGGGAAGTCCGACATACTGGGCTTCATGGACGGCAAGGTGGCGAAGTGGTGGATGCCCGACGACGTCGTCTTCGTCGACGAGATCCCGCACACGGCGGCGGGCAAGATCAAGAAGACCGCGCTGCGTGAGCAGTTCAAGGATTATCGACTGCCGACGCCTTGAGCCGTCCGGTCGGCTTATTTCGGCTTCAATCCAGGCCGGAAAGCCCGTAAGAAGCGCGGGGCTGAGACAGCGAGGCGGCGACTGCAACATGGCTGACTATACCGAAGCGCCGGTATCGATGGCGGCTGCTCGCGCACGTTCTGTTGCGGTGTTCTCGGCCGTCGTGTTCCTGACAGCGGGGCTGGGGCACCGTTTCGGATTTCTCGCCACGCCGGACTTCATCCCGGTTCTGGGCGTGGTCGCGGGGCTAGCCCTTTTGTCGCTGCTGTTTGCGGCGCGGGCGCTTTTCCAGCTCGGGACTTACGGAGGAACCGGCGGAGGCAATCTGGTGGTCGGCGTGCTGATTGCCTTGCTGGTGCTGTCACCCTTTTCCATAGCCGCCTACCGCGCGCTTGCCCTGCCGGCGCTGAACGACATCTCGACCGATACCGACGATCCGCCGATCCTCGCGGCGGCGCTGGGCGCGCGAACCCCGGGCATGAATGCCATCAAGCCTTTCACGCCGGAGCGGCGAAAGCTGCAGCTGGAGAGCTATCCCTCCGCCACCGGGCGTCGCTCCGGGGCGCCGATCGGACAGGTGGCCGATGCGGTCTCGCGGGTGCTCGACGACAGGGGCTGGAGCATCGCCGGTCGGCCCGACAACGCCGGCGAGGCGACCGAAATCACCATCGAGGCTCTGGCCAGGACAGCCATCTTCGGCTTTCCGTCGGACGTGGCGATCCGGCTGATCGATGAAGGCTCCTCGACCTATGTCGATATGCGCTCGGCCTCGCGCTATGGCGAGTACGATCTCGGAGACAACGCGGCCCGCATCGAAGCCTTCCTGGGCGATCTCGATGTCGAGATCGCCTATCTGACGGTCGCCGTCCCCGAAGAGCCCGCGCCGGCGCCTGTCGCTCCGGCTCCCGAGGAAACGGTTCCGGCCGAACCCGTGCCGCAAGAGCCGGCCGTGCCGCTAGACCGGTCGGAAGATCCCCCCGACTGACGGTTCGCCGTCGGTTTCGACCACACCCCTGGCCACGAGGTCCTCGAGATGCGCCAGCACCGACAGGGCGGCGGCCCCGTGCAGCCTTGGATCCGTATCGGTGTAGATGTTGCCGACGATGCCGGCGATCAACCGGTCACCGTTCCGCAGCCGTTCGACAATGGCGCGCTCGCGCATCTTGCGGTGCGATTTCAACCCGCGCATGAAGGCGCGGGGCTTGTCCACGGGGCCGCCATGCCCGGGCAGCAGCAACCGGTCTTCGCGCGCAATCAGGCGATCGAGCGACGCCATGTAGTCGGACATGCTGCCATCGGGCGGCGCGACGACCGTCGTCGACCATGCCATCACGTGATCGGCGGAAAAAAGCACGCCCGCGCCTTCCAGCGCGAAGGCGGCGTGATTTGCGCAATGACCGGGCGTCAGCACGGTCCGGATCGCCCAGCCGTCGCCCGTCACGAGTTCGCCATCGCCAAGCCTGAGATCGGGCGCGAAGTCCGTGTCGGCGCTGGCGTCGAGCGGATTGATCTCGCCGATTCTCAGCGGCCTTGCGGATCGGTGCGGACCTTCGGCGCAGACCAGCGCCCCGGTTGCCTGGGCAAGCCTGCCGGCAAGCGGCGAATGATCGCGATGCGTGTGGCTGACAAAAATATGGCTCACCGGGCGTCCGCCGATCGCCCTCAGCAGCGCATCGTAATGCCGGTCGCCCTCCGGGCCGGGATCGATGACGGCCAGACTGTCCTTGCCGACGAGATAGCTGTTGGTGCCGTGAAAGGTGAACGGGCCGGGATTGTCCGAGGTGACGCGCACGATCGCGTCCCCGACCTGAACCGGCTCTTCGTGCCGCGGCGCAAAAACGGCGTCAAATTCCAGTGTCATCGGGACCTGCTGTGAGAAGTTATCAAAACCGTTTGCCGCTTCTGGCCGAAGCACATATACCGAAACGACAAGCGGACAAACCGCCGATGGCGGCGAACCAACGGGAGAACGACAAATGGCGATCGCGACAACAGCAAGGCCCCTGGTATCGCTGGCTTTGCCGGACAAGGGTGTAGCACGTCTTGCCACGCAGCTTGGCATCGCGCTTCTGGGAACGCTTGTGCTGACGCTTTCGGCCAAGACCAAGGTCGTGCTCGGCCCCGTCGATCTCTCCCTGCAGACGCTGGCGATCCTGCTGCTTGCCGTGACACTCGGCATGCGACTCGGCGTCGCCACCCTGCTGCTCTACATGGCGGAAGGCGCCATGGGCCTTCCGGTTTTCCAGAGCACGCCTGAAAAGGGCATCGGGCTCGTCTACATGCTCGGTTCGACGGGCGGCTATCTTGCCGGCTTCGTGGTCATGGCGGCAATCGTCGGCTGGGCGGCCGACCGGGGCTTCGACCGCAATCCCTTCAGGCTCTTCGGCGTCATGATGGTGGCGGAAGCCATCATGATGGCAATGGGTTTCGGCTGGCTCGCGACGCTGATCGGCGCGGAGAAGGCCTGGCAGTTCGGCGTCATGCCTTTCATCGTGCCTGACCTGGTCAAGGTGGCGCTGGCTTCCGCGCTGGTTCCCGCCGTCTGGGCCCTGCTGCCGGGCAAACGCTGATTTCGCATCGCGGGGCCGCCGCGGCTTGACGCGCGCGCGGCCTTTCCGGTTGCCCGGCCTTTCGCGCCGCAAGGGCTGCGCCTGGGGTCGCCGCCCCGGGCGGCGATTGACCTGTTGTTCCATACGCATGCCTTCTCCGTCGCCACGCCCCGTTTCCGGTCTGGCCATTGATCCTCCGAAACCGTCGAAGGCAGTC
>JBKJRE010000522.1:0-8437 GCA_046594775.1 Rhizobiaceae bacterium
CTAAACCAGCGATGTGAAGGGGGCATGTCGCAGGGATTGCAGTTCTGTGACAGTCCACAACGGCGTGATTGGCCGCAGCGCAACTGAGGCAGCCAGGCGCACGGCGATTCTGGCTACAATTCCTCAACCCCTGCTGCTGCGGCTATGCGGCGTCCGACAGTTCGGCTTTCCGGAGGGCTCGTTCTAGAGCTTCGATACACAGCGGATCATGCGATGCGCCTGCGCCCTCCCACAGGATGGCCAATGCCTTGAAGGCAGGCATCGCCGCCCGGTATGGACAGTCGGCCGTGAGCGCGTCAAAAACGTCGGCCGTCGAGATGATCCTCGTGTCGAGGTCGATCTCATCGCTGACGAGTCCCTTGGGATAGCCCTTGCTGTCGAGCCGCTCATGGTGCGCGCCGGCGACCTTTGAAAGGTCGGCAAACGACGAGATGCGGGCCAGGATCTGTTCCGATAATTCGGCATGGCGCCGGACCGCGGCCCACTCCGCTTCGTCAAGCTTTCCGAGTTTGTCCAGCACGCTGTTGCTGACGCCGAGCTTGCCGATGTCGTGCAGCAACGCCGCGCGTTTAAGCCAACGCCGCTGCGCAGGGTCATAACCCATTTCCTCTGCGATGAGGTCGGTGAAGACGGCAACCCGTTCGCTGTGGCCCGACGTGTAGGGGCTTTTGGCGTCGATGACGCGAGCAAAGGCTTCGGCAATGTCGTCAAGGTAGTCTTCGTCAGCCAGGATGGCGCTCTGGCCCGGTTCCATTTTCAAAACGATATCTTCGAGATCGTCTCGAACCAGCGTTTCCCAAAACACCTCGGATAGCGCCATCTGCTCAAACGCGGCGGCGACGTCTGGATCGAACCAGCCGCCCGCACGGCTGCTGATTTCGATGGAGGCGTGGATACGACCAGCGCTGGAATGCATGACATCGGCAACCTGCGCCATCAGCGCTATTCGTGCGAACAGAGAGATTTCGTGACCTGACTTCCCAAGCGGTAGTCCACCGCCATCCCAATGCTCGTCCAGATCAAGTATGGCTTGTGCGACGTCTTCCGAGAAGTGCATCTGACGGACGATCTCGGCACCTCTCTGGCATCGCGTATCGATGACCTCGCGGGCAATCTCACCGCCTTTTTGGATAACCTTGATGATCGTACGGAACCTTTGGGCAAGATGGGTGTCCGCACCTGTATGCGACAGCACGAAGCGCAACAATTGGGGCAAGGTGCCGTCAACGAGTTTGAAATCCCTTTTGAAGGACAGATCGTCTGCGAGATAAAGCTCGCATATTCGCGCCGCGTTGCTGCTGCAGCCGACATCCTTCATCAGGAGAGCATAGTACAGATCCTGCAACTGCGATTCCGTCAGTCCCAGTTGGCGCCCAATATTGACGCCGATCCAGCAGCCTCGGACGCAATGGCCCGGCGGCTGGCCCTCTGTCAGGTCGAGTGCCCGGCTGAGCGCACCAAGAATTTCCGCCAATCGGACTTCGAACGCCATTCGTGTTGCTCCATGGGAAGCCTGGAACACCATGCTTCATAGTCGATTGCGTGTTCTCCCAAGGTCGCGAGCCAGCAGAATATGAAGTGCAGCGACCGTTTTGACCAGCTTGGTCCGAAAATTGCGAAAGTTGAGTTAACGCGGTTACCATCTTTCTCACGGTCTGCCGTCGAACCTATCCGCCGTGCTTCTCGAGGAATGCCTCCGCCGAAAGCGTCCGGAAATCGTCGAGTGCCGCGCGCAACGCTGCATGGTCCCAGTCCCACCAGGCGAGCGCCTGGTAGCGTTCTGCCGTCTTGCGGTCGAAACGCTCGCGGATAGGCTTGGCTGGAACGCCGCCGACGATCGAGTAAGGGGCAATGTCCTTCGACACGACGGCCCCTGCACCGACCACCGCACCGTCCCCTACTGTCACACCCGGCAGGATCGTCGAGCCGTGACCGAGCCAAGTGTCGTGGCCAATCGTGACGGCATTGGCACGGCGCCAGTCGAAGAACTCGTTCTCCGTTTCGGCGTCGTCCCAGTAGTCGGAGGCGCGATAGGTGAAATGATGCAGCGTCGGCCGCCACGTCGGATGGTTGGTGGCGTTGATCCGGACTGCCGCGGCGATGTTGGCGAATTTTCCGATGCTGGCGCACCAGACACCGCAGTCCTGCACGATGTAGCAATAGTATCCAAGCGAGGACTCGATAAAGTTGGTGCGTTCGCCGATTTCAATATAGCGCCCGAGCGTCGAACCGGAAGTATCGGCGGTCTCATGCACCAGAGGGGTCTCGCCAAGTTTGGTCATGCGGCCGCCCTGTCGGGTGCGAAGTCGGTCACGTCGATGATCCGGTCGGCGATCGCCTCGCGGACATCCGCATCGTGGAATATGCCGAGCAGGGCGACGCCCTCGCTCTTCTTGCGCGCGATCATGGCGAGCACCACGTCGCGGTTCTTCGCGTCGAGCGACGCTGTCGGTTCGTCGAGCAGCAGCACCGGATGAGGCGTTATGAAGCCGCGTGCTATGTTGACCCTCTGCTGCTCGCCGCCGGAGAATGTCGCCGGCGGCAGGGCCCAGAGCTTCTCGGGCAGGTTCAGGCTCGCCAGCAGTTCGCGCGCCCGTTCGCGCGCCTCCTCGTTTTCCGCACCCAGCGTAACGAGCGGCTCGGCGACGACGTCGAGCGTCGGAACGCGTGGGACAGTGCGCAGAAACTGGCTGACATAGCCGATCGTATCGCGCCGTATCATCAGCACGGTGCGCGGGCTGGCGCTTGCAAGGTCGACCAGTTGCTCGCCATGCCTGACGATGATCTGGCCGGCGTCTGTCGAATAGTTGCCGTAGAGCATTTTCAGGATCGAGCTCTTTCCGGCGCCGGACGGACCGCCCAGAAGCGCGCATTCACCGGCACTGAGCGAGAACGAGACATTGGCCACGACAGGCAACAGAAGGCCGTCGCGCAGATGCATGGTGAAGCTTTTGCATACTTCCGAAACAACGATCGGCGTCGTCATGATCAGACCTGCAGGATCGAGGAGACGAGAAGCTGGGTGTATGGGGCATGCGGATCGTCGAGAACGCGGTCGGTCAGGCCGGTTTCGACGACATGCCCGTCCTTCATCACCATGATGCGGTGCGACAGCAGCCGGGCTACCGCCAGGTCGTGGGTCACGACGACGGCTGCCAGTCCGAGATCGTTGACCAGCCCGCGCAGCAGATCGAGCAGCCGCGCCTGAACCGACACGTCGAGCCCACCGGTCGGCTCGTCCATGAAGACCAGCCGCGGTCCGGTCACCAGATTGCGCGCGATCTGCAGCCGCTGGCGCATGCCGCCGGAGAAAGCACGCGGCTCGTCGTCGACGCGGTCGTCGCTGATCTCGACGCGTCTCAGCCAGTCGACCGCTGTGGCGCGAATATTGCCGTAGTGCCGGTCGCCGACCGCCATCAGCCGCTCGCCGACATTTGCGCCGGCCGAGACGGTCATGCGCAGGCCGTCGGCCGGGTTCTGGTGGACGAAGCCCCAGTCGGTGCGCATCAGGAACCGGCGTTCGGCCTCGCTCATGCGGTAGAGGTCACGGTAGCCGCCATCGCGCATCTTGTAGGATACCGAGCCGGATGTCGGGGGCAGCCGCGTCGAGATGCAGTTGAGCAGCGTCGTCTTGCCCGAACCGGATTCACCGACGACAGCCAGAACTTCGCCCGGCCACAAATCGAAAGACACGTCCTCGCAGCCGACCCGCGAACCGTAAAACTTTGAAAGAGATGAGACGCGCAGAAGGGGTTCGTCGGTCATTCCGCGGCCTCCGCCGGTTCGGGCGCCAGATGCCCACGATGGCCCTCTGCCTGGCGCTTCTCGCAATGGTCGGTGTCGGAGCAGACGAACATGCGTCCGCCCTGATCGTCGAGGATCACCTCGTCGAGATAGACTTGGCTCGCGGCGCAAAGCGCACAGGGCTGGTCGAATGTCTGGATCTCGAACGGATGGTCCTCGAAATCGAGACTGACGACCTTCGTATAGGGCGGGATGGCGTAGATGCGTTTTTCGCGCCCGGCGCCGAACAGCTGCAGCGCCGCCGACATGTGCATTTTCGGATTGTCGAATTTCGGCGTCGGCGAAGGGTCCATGACGTAGCGGCCTTCGACCTTCACCGGGTAGGCATAGGTCGTCGCGATGCGGCCGTGCTTGGCGATGTCCTCATAGAGCTTCACATGCATCAGTCCGTATTCCTCCAGCGCATGCATCTTGCGCGTCTCGGTTTCGCGCGGTTCGAGGAAGCGCAGCGGCTCGGGGATCGGCACCTGATAGACCAGCGTCTGGCCTGAAGTCAGCGGCAGTTCCGGTATGCGGTGCCGCGTCTGGATGATCGTCGCCTTGGCCGTCTCGGTCGTCACCGCGACATTCGCCACCTTGACGAAGAAGGCGCGGATCGACACCGCGTTGGTGGTGTCGTCGGCGCCCTGGTCGATGACCTTCAGCACGTCGTCGGGCCCGATGATCGACGCCGTCACCTGTACGCCGCCGGTGCCCCAGCCATAGGGCATCGGCATTTCCCTGGATGCAAACGGCACCTGGTAGCCCGGGATGGCGATGCCCTTCAGGATGGCGCGCCGGATCATCCGTTTGGTCTGCTCGTCCAGATAGGCGAAATTGTAGGTGGCGATGCCTAAGTCCTGCAGGGTCATGAAGCTGCTTCTTTCGAGAGATTCCCGGCTGTACATTCACATCGAAATGCGCACAAAAATGTGCGATAATCTTGAGAGCTTGACGGAGGTCGCGAATGAAGCGTGAGGCCTTGATCCGGGAACTTCGCTCGCTTGCCAGAAAGCAGGAAAAGGACTTTGAAGTCTTCACGGATAAGGGAAAAGGCTCCCACTACCGGGCGAGGTTCGGTGACAGGATCACGACGATCCAATCCGGCGAACTGTCGAATCTGAAGGTGAGAACGATCAAGCAGCAGCCTGGAGTCATCTAGAGTCAGTACGCAACTGCGGCTGCGATGGAGACTGAAATGAAGTATATTTTTGCGGCAAGAATCGAACCCGACCCCGATGGCGGGTTTCTCGTGACTTTTCCAGACGTACCGGAGGCGATCACGGGCGGCGATGACTTCGCCGAAGCGCGGGCGAACGCCGCCGAGGCGCTGGGTTTGGCCCTGCGCGGGATCGCTGCAATGAACCGGCCGCTGCCTCACCCGCTGGCGCGAGGCAAAGGCTTGGTTTCGATTGCCGTGGCGCCCGACACCGCGTTGAAGCTGGCCGTTGTGGAGGCCTTTGCACAGTCTGGTTTGTCCAAGCGCGAGCTCGCAAAACGTCTGAGCAAGGTCGAAACCGAAGCGCGCCGCATACTCGATCCCGACCATGCGACCAAGCTTCCCCTCCTCCAGGCGGCCCTGGCCGCCCTTGGCAAGGAGGTCATTGTGTCGGTGCGCGATGCGGCATGAAGCAAGGAGAGCGGTAGCCGAGTTCATTCCGCCGCCTCCTTGTGCGTTTCGCCGCCACCCGATTTGGGGTCATGTTCCGCCCGCATGCGGCGCACCAAGTCGAGCTCGGCCTGGAAGTCGACATAATGCGGCAGCTTCAGATGTTCGACGAAGCCGGTCGCCTGGACATTGTCGGAATGCGAGATGACGAATTCCTCGTCCTGCGCGGCGGCTGTGATGTCCTCGCCCAGTTCGCGCGCCCGCAGCGCCCGGTCGCAGAGCGACATCGCCATGGCCTTGCGCTCGCTCTGCCCGAACACCAGCCCGTAGCCACGGGTAAATTGCGGCGGCTGCTTGGCTGAGCCCATGAACTGGTTGACCATCTGGCATTCGGTGACCCGGATGCGGCCAAGCGTCACCGGAAAATCCAGCTCCGGAACATCGAGTTCGAGTTCGACCTCGCCGATGCGGATTTCACCGACGAAGGGGTGGCTGCGGGCGTAGCCGCGCTGCGTCGAATAGGCGAGCGCCAGCAGGAAACCTTCGTCCCCGCGCGACAGCGCCTGAAGTCTCGCATCGCGTTCCAGGGGAAACTCCAGCGGCTCGCGGGTAATGTCACCCGTGACATGTCCGGCGGCAAGTTCGCCATCGCTCTCAATCAGGCCTTCGCCCGCAAGAATGTCGGAAACGCGCGGCATCGATTCCTGCAGTGCGTCGCGCTGTTCCGGTTCTGCCACCGACCCGCCCGTAGCGAGACCAGGGTCGAGCAGGCGGTGCGTATAGTCGAAGGTCGGCCCCAGCATCTGGCCGCCCGGCAGATCCTTGTAGGTGGCCGATATCCGTCTCTCGGCATACATGGCGGCCGTGTCGACCGGCCGCGTGTAGCCGAAGCGGGGCAGGGTGGTCCGGTATGCACGCACCAGGAAGATCGCCTCGATTAGATCGCCGCGCGCCTGCACGATGGCGAGGGCTGCAAGCTCCCGGTCATAAAGTGAGCCTTCGCTCATCACACGGTCGACGCCGAGGCCCAGTTGCTCGACGATCTGGTCGAGTCTGAGTGCCGGCACGCTGCGGTCCCCGCGTCTGCGGTCGGCGAGCAGGCGGTGCGCGTTTCGGATGGCGGCTTCCCCGCCCTTGACGGCTACATACATTGGCTCATGCCCCGGTTTGACGGATGCGCGTGGTGCGCGGCAGGCAGGCAATCCCGTCGGGTGCCGCCAGAATGACGTCGACGCCACGCGGGAAGCGAGCCCGGTTCTGCTTCCACTGCTCAGTGAAATGACGCGGCAGCTGCGTCGGCGCCAGCATGGACACCCGCTCGATACCGGGTCCTTCGAGCCTCAGATCTTCGCCATCAGTGAGGCTGGCGACCTGGAGTATGAGCGTCGTGGAACGATCGGGATATTCTTGCGTGCCCTGGGCGAAGTTTTCGAGCGCGATCAGTCCGGCCGGTTCGCTCACCAGCGCGAAATGCGCGTCGGCAGGCGTGTTTGCCAGCGGAGCTCCTGTATGAAAGCCGAGCCAGCTTGCAATGCTTGCGGAATTGCGCAGGGCGGCGTCGAGCCAGACCGGCGTATCCTGATCGCAAAGGGTCAGCGCCACCGCCGCTCCCATGACGGAAAGCGGTTCGGGCGGCTGCGCCAGACAGGCAACTTTCTGGACGCTGCCCGGCCGCGCCATGGCGTCCATCACCGCGCGAAACACGGCCTGCCCGTCAAACACCGGATTGGCAAAACCGCCGGTTATATATTCGTCCAGAACCATCAGTCCTCTCCCCGCACCATGGTGAAGAAATCGACCTTGGTGGCCGCCGTCTCGGCGTGTCGTCTGGCATCGGTTTTGGCCGACAGCTCGGCAAGCGGGGCGACAACCCGTGCCTCGACCGCCTCTCGGGTCCGGTCGCTGCACCAGTAGGCGTCCAGAATGGCGGCGAGACGAACCTTCTCCTTGTCGCGGCCAAGCGCGAAGGCATGTCCAATCTGCCCGGAGGCGATCCGCACCGTCGCCCGCGTCACTGTCGCTTCGCCGGTATTGAACACGGCGCCTGCGCCGCCGATCCGGCCACGCACGGTCACCAGGCCGGTCTCGGGGCCACGCAGAACTTCCGCCTCAAGCGCCAATCCCGCATTCGAGGCCAGATGTCTGAGCTGTTCGCCGGACGCCGAGGCAAAGGCTGCCATCGCCGCCTTGCGCGCCGCATCTTCCTTCTTTTGACGTCCCCGTTCGGGCTGCATGGCCTACACTTTCAATATCTGATTTGTATATTGATATATACAACCATACAAATTATACATGATTGCTATCGCGAGTCGATGACGCTTGCATGACACCGGGCCAAAATGATTGCTGCATCCGAAAAGTTGATGGAACGCCGCAATGGCATCGCCCTCTGGCGTCAGATCGCGGATCAGATCCGGCTCGCGATCGCTGCCGGTGAGTTTGCCGACAGGCTGCCCCCCGAAATGGCCCTGGCAGCGCGATACGGGGTTAACCGCCATACGGTGCGCGGAGCCATAGCGGCGCTGGTCCAGGAAGGCGTGCTCCGCGCCGAGCAGGGGCGGGGCACTTTCGTCGAGCAGCGCAAGCGCTTCGCCTATCCCATCGGTGCCCGCACCCGTTTCTCGGACGGACTGAAGAACCAAGCCCGCGACACCAGGGGAAGACTGCTTGACCACGCCATCGGGAAGGCTGACGAGCGAACGGCCGATGCGCTTGCATTGGCCATCGGCTCACCCGTGCTGCGCCTTGAAACGCTGAGCGAAGCCGACGGTCGTCCGGTATCGCGCGCCACGAGCTATTTTGACGCCAAACGCTTTGACGGCTTTCAGAATGCCTATGAGCGGTCGGGCTCGATCACTGCGGCGATGCGCGAGTTCGGGGTTGAGGACTACTTCAGGCGCTGGACCCTGATTGCGGCACGCCATGCGCAAACGGATGATCTCGCCGATCTTGGCCTTTCGCCTGGCGCCATCGTGCTGGTTACCACATACGTGAATGTCGATCCCGAGGGCGCCCCGGTGCAATATTCCGAGACCCGCTTTGCCG
>JBKJRE010000551.1:0-3402 GCA_046594775.1 Rhizobiaceae bacterium
TTGAGCTCGAAGAGGTCGATGTCCGACAGCTTCATCTTGGCGCGCTTCAGGAGCTTCTCGGTGACGTCGACCGGGCCTGTCAGCATCAGCACCGGGTCGGAGCCGATGTTGGCGAAGCTGCGGATGCGGGCGCGGGGCTCGAGGCCCATCGACTTGCCGGCCTTTTTCGAGCCGAGCAGCACGGCGGCCGCGCCGTCGACGATACCGGACGAATTGCCGGCGTGGTGAACGTGGTTGACCGCCTCCACCTCGGGATGCTTCTGGACGGCGACAGCGTCGAAACCACCCGTTTCGCCCGGCATGACGAAGGATGGGTTGAGGGCCGCCAGGGACTGCATGTCGGTGGTGGGACGCATGTGCTCGTCGCGGTCGAGGATGGTCAGGCCATTCTGGTCCTTGACCGGGATGACGGAGTTGTTGAAGCGGCCATCGTCCCAGGCCCTGGCGGCGCGCTTCTGGCTCTCGACGGCATAGGCGTCGACGTCGTCACGCGAAAAACCGTACTTGGTGGCGATGAGGTCGGCGGAGATGCCCTGCGGCACGAACCAGCCCGGCAGGCCGACGGACGGGTCCATGTACCAGGCGCCGCCCGAGGCGCCCATGCCGACGCGCGACATGCTCTCGACGCCGCCGGCGATGACAATGTCGTCCGAGCCCTGCGCGATCTTGGCGGCGCCGAAATTGATGGCGTCGAGGCCGGAGGCGCAGAAGCGTGAAATCTGCATGCCCGGGGCCTTTGTGTCGTAGCCGGCCTCGAAGGCGGCCGAGCGCGGGATGACAGCGCCAGCCTCGCCGACCGGGTCGACGCAGCCGAAGATGATGTCGTCGACTTTCGACGTATCGAGGCCGTTGCGGTCGCGCAGCGATTCCAGCACTTTCGCGCCAAGGCGCACGGCCGGAACCTCGTGCAGCGAACCGTCCTTCTTGCCGCGTCCGCGCGGCGTGCGGACCGCGTCGTAGACATAGGCTTCGGCCATTTTCCTGCTCCTGACTTCCTGGTCGCTGGCGCTCAGAGGCTGCGCGCAATCAGCAGTTTCATGATCTCGTTGGTGCCGCCGTAGATGCGCTGGACGCGCGCGTCCCGGAACATGCGGGCGATCGGATATTCATTCATGTAGCCATAGCCGCCGTGTAATTGAAGGCACTCGTCGACCACTTTTCCTTGAAGATCGGTCAACCAGTATTTCGCCATCGAAGCGGTGACCGGATCCAGCCCGCCGGCGACGTGGCGGGTGACGCAGTCATTGTAGAAGACGCGCCCGATCGTCGCCTCGGTCTTCAACTCGGCCAGCTTGAACTGGGTGTTCTGGAAATCGATGACAGCCTTGCCGAACGCCTTACGCTGCTTGACGTAGTCGATGGTCAGCGACAGGGCGCGCTCGATCATGGCGATGGCGCCTGTGCCGATCTGCAACCGCTCCTGCGGCAATTGCTGCATCAGCTGGACGAAGCCCTGTCCTTCCTCGGAGCCGAGAAGGCTCGACGTCGTCACGCGCATGTCGGTGAAGAACAGCTCCGAGGTGTCGTTGGCCTTGAGGCCGATCTTGTCGAGGTTGCGGCCGCGCTCGAAGCCATCCAGCCCGTCGGTCTCGACGACGATCAGCGATGTGCCCCTGGCGCCCTGCGCCGGGTCGGTCTTGGCCACGACGATGATCAGATTGGCGTGCTGGCCATTGGTGATGAAGGTCTTGGAGCCGTTGATGCGGTAGTGGTTGCCGTCCTTTTCGGCGCGCGTCCTGACGCCCTGCAGGTCGGATCCGGCGCCCGGCTCGGTCATGGCGATGGCGCCGATGAGTTCGCCGCTCGCCATCTTCGGCAGCCATTTCTGCTTCTGCTCTTCAGAGCCGTAATGCAGGATGTAGGGCGCGACGATGGCGTTGTGCAGGCCGATGCCGAAGCCGTCAACGCCGACATGGCCCATGGCCTCGATGATGGCGCTCTCATGCGCGAAACTGCCACCAGAGCCACCATATTCTTCCGGCATGGAAGCGCACAGAAGCCCGGCCGCTCCAGCCTTTTCCCAGCATTCGCGGTCAACCATCTCGTTCTTCTCGAACGCGTCGTAGCGGGGCGCGATCTCTTCGGACATGAAGCGGTGGGCCATATCGTAGAGCATGGCAACATCATCGGCTGCCCAGGCGGGCCTGGGCAGGCCAAGTATGTCGGCGGGGGCAGCCGTCACGAGTTCCTCCTCAGAACGCCTCGGCGGGCAGCGCCATCATCGTGTCCGCGCCGCTGGAGATGCGCGCGAGGTGCGCCGCCGTTTCGGGCATCACACGCTCCATGAAATATCGCCCGGTGACAAGCTTGTTCTCATAAAAGGAAGCATCGCCGTCGGCGCCGCCGGCAAGCTTGTCACTGGCTGCCCTGGCCATCTGCGCCCACATGTATCCCAGGGCGACAAGGCCAAACAGATGCAGGAAATCGGTAGAGGCCGCGCCGGCATTGTCGGGCCGGGCGATCGCGTTCTGCATCAGCCACATCGTCGCCGCCTGAAGGTCGTTGAGGCCCTTCTTCAGGGCCTTGGTATAGGGGGCCATCCCGTCGTCGGCCCGATTTTCCTCGCAGAACTCGGAAACCTCCTTGAAGAAGGCCTGGACCGCACGGCCGCCATCAAGGCCCAGTTTCCGGCCGACAAGATCAAGCGCCTGGATGCCGTTGGCGCCCTCGTAGATCATGGCGATGCGGGCGTCGCGCACATACTGGCTCATGCCCCATTCCTCGATATAGCCGTGGCCGCCGAAAACCTGCTGCGCCATGACCGCGTGCTCGAAGCCCTTGTCGGTGAGCATGCCCTTCACGATCGGCGTCATCAGCCCGGTATAATCGCTGGCGATGGCGCGGTCGGTTTCGTCCTCGGAACGGTGGGCGATGTCGGACTTGAGGGCCGTCCACAACACCAACGCGCGACCGGCCTCGTTGAACGCCTTGATGGTCATCAATGTGCGCCGGATGTCTGGATGGACGATTATCGGATCGGCCGGCTTGTCGGGCGCCTTGGGACCTGACAGCGAACGGCCTTGCAAGCGCTCGCGCGCATAGGCGGCGGCGTTCTGATAGGCGACCTCGGAAAGCGAAAGCCCCTGCAGGCCCACGCCGAGCCGGGCTTCATTCATCATTGTGAACATGGCCTTCAGGCCACCGTTCTCCTCGCCAAGCAGATACCCCGTCGCCCCGTCATAATTCATGACGCAGGTGCTGTTGCCATGAATGCCCATCTTTTCTTCAAGCGCGCCGCAGGACACGCCATTCGGCCCCCCCGGATTGCCGTCGGCATCGAGCATCAGTTTGGGCACGATGAAAAGCGAAATACCCTTGACGCCCGGCGGCGCCCCTTCAATGCGCGCCAGCACCAGATGGATGATGTTGTCGGCCATGTCGTGCTCGCCGGCAGAGATGAAT
>JBKJRE010000614.1:0-3838 GCA_046594775.1 Rhizobiaceae bacterium
CGCCGTCACCTACCATGCCAACCTTGAGGCCCTGTCCCTGCAACTCCTTGATCTTTTCGGCCTTCTGCCCCGGCAGGACGTCTGCAAGGACGAAAAGATCAAGGAGTTGCAGGGACAGGGCCTCAAGGTTGGCATGGTAGGTGACGGCGTAAACGACGCCCCGGCCCTTACGCAGGCCGATGTCGGATTCGCGATCGGCGCCGGCACCGATGTGGCGATCGAAAGCGCCGATATCGTGCTGATGAAGAGCGATCCCTATGACGTGGTCGGCGCGATGACCTTATCGCGGGCCACCTTGCGCAAGATGCATCAGAACCTGTGGTGGGCGGTCGGCTACAACGTTATTGCCTTTCCGCTGGCGGCAGGCGTGTTCTATCCCTTCCTTTTGAGCCCCGAGATCGCCGCCCTGGCGATGTCGGGCAGCTGGGCGCTGGTCGCCGTCAATGCGCTTCTGCTGAAACGAACCACGCTCGAGGGCATCCGTCCGGTATCATCAACTGCCGTAAGTGCCGCTCATGAGCAGCCGACCGGCGCGCCGGTATGAGTGGGACCGCAAAACCTCCCCTGGCCGTGTCGTCGAGCGTTCCAGGCGCGCTTCGGCGCTGCGGGAACCGTGACCGGATCGCGGTACCTTCCCGAAACGGATGGACACCGCGTCCTCATCGATTGCGGCCTCCTTCAGGGTTACAAGCAAACTACGAGATCGCAATCGCGCGGCGTTCCCGGTGCCGCCCGAAACGATCGATACGGTGCTGCCGACACGCCCGCATCTGGATCATTCCGGCTACATTCCCGTCCTCGTGCACAATGGCTTTCGCGGCAAGGCTATATGCACTCTCGCCACCGCGGAACAGTGTTCGCTTTTGCTCCAGGAAGAGGAAGCACGATTTGCCAACAAGCGGGCTAGAGCGTTTCAAGGTTAGATTGAATCATTCTGCCGGAGGAAATTCGAGACAAGGTCGAGGGGTTTGACGAAGGTCGTACCGGGTGGTACGATCGAGACGAAGCCCGATGGATTTGGCTCGAATTGGCCCGGCCCGAAGGGTTTCCCGCTGGCGGGCGCCCGTGGCGTCAGGCAACTTGCCCGATGCTCCACATCGCGACTGCGTCGCCTTCCTGGCGGATCGCCACGCCATCGAGGAAACAGAATCGCTTCAATCTAACCTTGAAGCGCTCTAGGCCCGCGGCCGGTGGTTGCATTCA
This sequence comes from Rhizobiaceae bacterium, assembly GCA_046594775.1. GTDB lineage: Bacteria > Pseudomonadota > Alphaproteobacteria > Rhizobiales > Rhizobiaceae > CAMYMG01. The sequence continues at coordinate 1,204 of JBKJRE010000614.1, forward strand.
AACCGGTGGACTCGATGCCTCCGGGAACTCTTCCAGCCAGCCGCCTTCGAACCCCGCCCTTTGCAAGCCGCTGCGGACGTACGGACATTCGCGCATCAATCGCCACACCAAGCTGCTTCGCTCGTTCTCTATCATCAGGACGACGGGGCCTTCGTTCAGGCCGAAGTGCCAAGGCGAAATCCACCACCCAAAGGCGCCGTCCGGCGATCCCGGGTGCGTCGGATTAAAGGCTGCCTTGAAGCCATACGCGTTGGCCGCCTTGAGCTTGGCCTGATGAATGCAGAAGCTGATCGCGGGTTGGACGATTTCCGGAGCGAACGGCAAGGAGGCCACGATGGCCCAGGGAGCGAGTGTGCCGTCATCGGGACCATAGGGCACGCCGCGCCCGACATAGTCCTCGAACCGGCGCTCGATGCCGTTCAGCTTGAGTGTTGAGGGGCCGGGACCCTCGCTCGCGGTAAGACCCCAGCAATGTTCGCCATAGCCGTCGAATCCACGCGGGTTTTCGATAGCGTAGAGTCGCTGGATGTAGGTGGCGCGCCGGCTGTTCTCGAAATAGTCGCTTCCCTTGCTGCGCATGAACGGGTCCTGGAGACCGCGAAAGTCGATCCACACGTGCGAGAGCTGATGGATGAACAGCGGTCCCGCATAGAGGTAGTCGTAGCCGTAGCAGTGCTCCCAGCGGAAGGTGGCCGTCCAGGCTATGTAGCTGGTCGAGGGTAGAGAATGCGTCGGTGAGCCGAGCCCCAGGACATAGAGCAAAAGCGCCTCGTCATATCCTTCCCAGCGGTACTTCAGGAATCCGCGCTCGGGTGTCCAGCCGTGGCTGACGGTTTCTCCTCCGTTCTGGGCCCATCGCCAATCGACGCGGCGATAGAGAGCATCGGCCAAAGTGCGGATCTCGATCTCGTCCGGCGCGTTCGCATCGAAAAACGCCGCCGCGGCCAGCGCGCCGGCCATCAAAAAGGCGCTGTCGATGGTCGACAACTCACACTGCCAGGCCCGCCGGCCGGTCTGCATATCCAGGAAGTGATAGTAGAAACCGCGATATCCCGTGGCGTCCGGCTCCGGCCCATGCGGACTGTTCCAGAAAAAGCGCAGGGTGGCCAAAGTGCGTTCCACCGCCGCGAGCCGGCTCATGAATCCGCGTTCGACCCCTACCGGATAGCAGGCCAGCGCAAGGCCGGTGGCGGCGATGCTCGCTGGCCAGTTCGTTTCGGTTTTGTCGCGAATAAGGCCGTTGGCGGGATTAGCTTCACGGATGAAGTAATCGAATGTCTCCCGCTGCAACGTCTCGAGGTCGTTTTGTATGGCGGAGTTGTTCACGGTTTCACCCGGCAGGTTTTCGGAGGACGCTTTCGCCTAACATCGGCCGCCTGTGTGGAGCTAGGAAAGGGAAAGGTTATCGATGACACCCTTCACGCCCCTGACGCCCTCGGCAACAACGCGAACAGCATCTCGCTTGCTCTGCGAGGAGACTGCTCCCGATACATGCACCATGCCGTCGGCGACAGTGAGGGTCAGCTCATCTCCGTTGATGCCTGCATCCTCTCGCAGCCGTGTAAGGATGCTGCGCCGGATCGCATCGTCGCCAGGCGCCGTAGTGTCCAATTTGGCCGTCATGAGAACCCGCAGGAGGTCGGCTCGGCTTACAATTCCAACCAGGTGCTGTCCTGCCATCACCGGTATGCGCTTGATGCCACGCTCCGTCATGAGCGCAGCGATTCGAGACAGCGGCGCTTCTTCTTCGACGTTGACTGGATCGATGGTCATTACATCGGCCACTTTCCAGCTGTGGCTTTTCACGTAAGCGCCAGCGTTGTTCTCCTCCGTGCTGAACTGCCGATCGACCGGCGGCAGCGCCTGGGCACCGAGTTCCGACCGGCGCATTAGATCGCCCTCGGTCACAATGCCGACCAAGCGGCCATCATCGTCAATCACGGGCAGGCCGCTGATGCGGTGGTCCAGCATGATCCGTGCTGCGTGCCTGACACTGTGGTCAGGCGAAACGCTGACTACGTCCACCGCCATGACGTCTTTTGCCTTCATCTGCTTGATCCCCAAGCGCAGTGGAGTTTGCTATCGGCGTCGTGTGACCGACGTTGTCGCCCGCCGATCGGACCCGGGACCCCGATAAGAGATGGCGAATATCGCAGATTAGCTCGGGATCGCGGAAGGTTTCTTGATACACGTCAAGGAAACGCAGTTGACTTGTCAGCAGCAAGGGCGGTTGCGACTGAGTGAGAGCAAAGAAGGCAGGCAGGACAACGGCGGATGTGCTCATCGTCGCTCCGGATACAGCATTCGGGCACTCCATCGCTTCCGCGCCGGAAAGCGGCGGTTTCAAAGTCGCCCTCCATCGCGACGTGGATGAGGCCTTTGTGTCGCCAGACGCGCCCGATGCTGCGTGCGCGGTCGTTGATGACAACGCCATCGACGACGGGAAACGGTCGCGTGAACTGTTCGACAGCCTTGCGAGACCTGTCATTCTGTTGCTGAGTCCTTTGCGTTCCGTACCCTATCTTCCCATCGCCAAGCAGCTTACGAAGCCAGGCCTCGGCGAACCGTTGATCGAAGCGGTGTTGAACGTGATCGCAGGCCAGCAACAGACTGGCTACGTAGTGTCCTTTACGAC
>JBKJRE010000006.1:0-3874 GCA_046594775.1 Rhizobiaceae bacterium
AGCGTCAAGCTGATTGCCGAGCCTTGGGATATCGGCCCCGGCGGCTATCAGGTCGGGCAGTTTCCTCCGGGATGGGCGGAATGGAATGACAAGTTCCGTGACACCGTGCGCAGTTTCTGGAAGGGCGATTCCGGCGTGCTGCCCGAGTTCGCGAAGCGCATCACCGGTTCGGGCGACCTCTTCAACAAGCGCGGTCGCAAGCCCTGGTCGAGCGTCAATTTCGTCACCGCGCATGACGGCTTCAATCTTAACGATCTTGTCTCCTACGATGAAAAGCACAACGAGGCGAACGGCGAAGACAACCGGGATGGCCATTCCAACAACCATTCGTGGAACCACGGCGTCGAGGGACCGACCGACGATCCCGAGATCATCGCGCTGCGCGAACGTCAGAAGCGCAACTTCATCGCCACGATGATGCTGTCGCACGGCACGCCGATGTTGCTGGCGGGCGATGAATTCGGCCATACCCAGCATGGCACCAACAACGCTTATGCGCAGGACAACGAGATCACCTGGCTCGATTGGCTCGGCATCACGTCGCAGGGCCGTTCATTGCGCGAATTTACCCGCAAGCTGATCGCCATGCGGAAGGCCTTTCCGATCCTCTATCGCGGGCGCTTTTTCGTCGGTGCCCACAATGAGGAGCTCGACGTCAAGGATGTCACCTGGCTGTCGCCATCGGGCGAAGAGATGACGACCGACCATTGGCACGACGGCAATGCCCGCTGCTTCGGCATGCTGCTGGACGGCCGCGCGCAGGAGAGCGGGATCAGGCGCCGGGGGTCCGATGCGACGCTGTTGCTGGTCTACAATGCCCATTTCGATGTGGTGAATTTCACCCTCCCGGCAGTGCCGGAAGGCAAGGAGTGGCTGGGATTGATCGATACCAACCAGCCTGACGCGCAGCTTTCCGCGTTCCCGTTCGGTCACGGCTACGCCGTGACCGGCCGCTCGCTGGTTGCGTTCGGCCTGTCGGCGGAGGACAGCGCGACAAGGCGGTTGCGTCAGGGCGTGGGATCCATTCTCGACGTGATGGAAACGCCGCTGCCCGGCACGTGATCGCCTGATCCTGCATGAAAGCTGTAGGCGCGCTGGTCATTCAAAACAATGGTGACCTGAGGAATCAGAATTGGTTGCGTTGCCTTGACCTGGATCAATCCAGCTCGCGCATGGATGCCTAGCTGTCACTATATACGTGATTCCAGCGCAAACGGGGCGGCGATTGAAGGACATTTGCGATGAGAAACTACCAATCGCTGTCCGCGATTCTTGGCGTGTCCCTGCTTTTTGCTCAAGCAGCTCTAGCCACTGAACCGACTCCGAAGGAGGTCAATGCCCCTCAGCGTGCTTTAATCTCTGACAGGGAACCGGCGCTGATCAAACGAGGTGAATATATCGCGCAATTGGGCGATTGCATTGCCTGCCACACGGCGCCCGAGGGGCCGGCGATGGCGGGCGGGCGTGAATTGGCGACACCCATGGGCCTGGTATATTCAACCAACATCACGCCGGACGCCCAAACCGGCATCGGAAATTATTCGTTTGAACAGTTCGATCGCGCTATGCGGCGGGGCGTGACGGCTGACGGGCGCAATCTGTACCCTGCCATGCCGTATCCCTCTTACGCCAAGATCAGCGAAGAGGACATGCATGCCCTGTTTGCCTATCTTTTGCATGGGCTGCCGCCCGTCAAGCAGACGAACAAGCCGGCGGCCATGAGTTTTCCCTTCAACATGCGCTGGGGCTTGTCGTTCTGGAACTGGGCGTTTCTGGATGCCACGTCCTTCAAGCCCGATGTTGCCAAGGATACGGTCTGGAACCGGGGTGCCTATCTGGTGCAAGGCTTGGGGCATTGCGGCGCCTGCCACACGCCACGTGGGATCGCTTTCCAGGAGAAGGCGGTCAGCGAGGCGGGCTCAGATGGCAAATACTACCTCGCGGGCGAGACGGGCGAGGGGTGGCGCTCACTCAGTTTACGGAACTTATGGACGGTGGAAGAAACGGCATTGTTGCTGAAAACCGGCCAAAATGCCTTTGCCACGGTATCCGGCGGGATGACGGAGGTCATTCACAACAGCACCCAGCACTTCGCCGACAGCGATTTGACGGCTATCGCCACCTATCTGAAATCACTGCCGCCGGGGAAAAACGAACTGCCCCCGCCGCCGGCGCCGGGTCCTGCGTCGGCGGCCGTTCCCCCAAATTTGTTCACGACGCGCGGCGGCTTAGGCTATGTCCAGTTCTGTGTTGATTGTCATCGTCAGAATGGCGCGGGGGTAAAGGGGATATTCCCGCCGCTCACGCAAAATCCAACGATCACTGACGCCGACCCGGCGACACTGCTTCATCTCACGCTGACCGGTTGGAAAACCGCCGCAACCGCCGCGCATCCGCGCATCTACACCATGCCGGCCTTTACCCGCCTGTCGGATCAGGAACTCGCGGAAATCCTCAGCTTCGTGCGCGACAGTTGGGGCAATCATGCCAAACCGGTCACCGCACCCGATGTCAAAAAAATGCGGGCGCAGCTTGATCCCAAAATCACCGATTCCTCAGCATTCGAAACGCCGCGCCTGGCGGACATGCTTGCCACGCCCAATGCCGATCAGGTCGTGCGCGGCATGCGCCTGCATCTCGAGACCAAGACGCTATTGCCGCAGAATGTCGGCAACTCCCTGAACTGCACGAGCTGTCACCTCAACGTCGGTACTGTCGCCGACGGCTCGCCGTTCGTCGGCGTATCCGCCTTTTTCCCCAGTTATGCTCCGCGCGCAGGCCGGATCATCACGATTGAAGAACGCATCAATGGCTGCTTCCTGCGCTCCATGAACGGGAAGCCGCTGGCGGAGGATTCAGCAGATATGGAAGCCATGGTTGCCTATTTCAGCTGGATGAAAAAGGAAACCAAACCGGAGGACAAGGTCGCCGGGCGGGGCGTGGGCAAAGTCAATCCTGCCATCAAGCCCAACGTGGAAAACGGCAAGCAGGTGTACTCGACGCAGTGCGCGGTGTGTCACGGCAACGACGGCGAAGGCCTGAAGCAGGCCGATGGTCGCATCATTTACCCTCCGCTTTGGGGAGATGATTCATTCAACATCGGTGCCGGCATGGCGCGCACGTACACGGCAGCGGCCTTCGTCAAGCGCAATATGCCGATCGGTTTCCATGAGAAGTTTCCGCTGGGACAAGGGGGGCTTTCGGATCAGGAGGCCGTCGATGTCGCGGAGTATTTCAGTCACCAGCCGCGCCCCGACTTCCCGCAAAAGGTGAAGGACTGGCCAAATGACAAAAGGCCGGCAGATGCGCGGTATTGACGACTGGGATGGCTTGGTTCTGCCAGGGGCCAAATTTCTTCGACCGGATCCGAGATCGGTCCAGCAAGCCGTCTCCGGATCGCCATCAACATGGCAACGGTATCACTGCTAGAGAAAAGGCGTGGCTGGCCGGGACGAAGCCCGGCCATGACGGAAACCTAAGCCGCGTTTTTCAACCGCTCGAGCGCCTCGATGATCTTGGCCTTGCGTGCCGCCGCGGCCTCGCGCTTTTCTTTTTCTTCCTCGACGATCTCTTCCGGCGCGTTGGCGAGGAATTTCTCGTTACCGAGTTTCGCGACGACGCGTTTGATGTCGGCGTCCGCCTTGGCGATTTCCTTGTCGAGCCGCTGCTTCTCGGCCGCGAGGTCGATCACGCCCTTCAGCGGCAGCGCAGCGACCTCGCCGCGGACCAGCAACTGCACCGCACCTTCCGGCGCCGTCGCGGCGAACGAGATCTCGCCGAGCCGTGCCATCCGCTTCACGACGTCGCTCCAGCGCAGCGCGCGGGAGCGGGTTTCCTCCGACGCGCCGGCCAGCACCAGCGGCGTCAGCGTCGC
>JBKJRE010000049.1:0-5241 GCA_046594775.1 Rhizobiaceae bacterium
GCCCGGACATGCACAAGGCGTTCACGGCGATCAAGCAGGCCGAATATTTTCGCGTTGCCCGCACGGTAAGCGAACTCGACTACCACCTCTATCTGCACGAGGTGTAATTTTGCCGCGCCATGTCAAATGTTGTGGCGTCGGGCGCTATCTGAACATATCATGAACATATGGCCCCCCTCCCGATCCGTGAAAAACTTGCAATTCTGTCCGACGCTGCAAAATATGATGCGTCCTGTGCGTCGTCTGGCGCGGCCAAACGCAATTCACTGAAATCCGGCGGGATCGGATCCACGGAAGGCACCGGTATCTGTCATTCCTATGCGCCGGACGGCCGCTGTATCTCGCTCTTGAAGATCCTGCTGACCAATTTCTGTATTTACGACTGCAGCTATTGCATCAATCGCTCCTCCTCGAATGTCCGGCGCGCCCGCTTCGGCATCGACGAGGTGGTCTCGCTGACGATGGACTTCTATCGCCGCAACTACATCGAGGGACTGTTCCTCTCGTCCGGCGTGGTGCGCTCGCCCGACGAGACGATGGGCGAGATGGTCGAAATCGCGCGCCGCCTGCGCGAGGTCGAGAAGTTCGGCGGCTACATCCACCTCAAGACTATCCCTGAAGCCTCGCCTGAACTGGTCGAGCAGGCCGGCCGTCTGGCCGACCGGCTTTCCATCAATGTGGAACTGCCCACCGACGAGGGCGTCCGGCGGTTGGCGCCGGAAAAGAAGCCGGAGACGATCCGCCTTTCCATGGCGAATTTACGCGCCAGGATCGAGGAAAAGAGCGAACCTACATTGCGCACCAAGCGGCGCGAGCGCTTCGCGCCGGGCGGCCAGTCGACCCAGATGATCGCCGGCGCCGACCCCACCGCCGACGCCGGCATTCTGGCGACCAGCGCCAGACTCTACGGCAGCTACAGGCTGCGGCGCGTCTATTATTCGGCCTTCAGCCCTATCCCGGATTCGTCCTCCGCATTGCCCCTGAAAAAGCCGCCCTTGATGCGCGAACACCGGCTTTACCAGGCCGACTGGCTGATGCGCTTCTATGGCTTCTCCCAGCCCGAGATCCTCGCCGGCACGCCGGATGGCATGCTCGATCTGGAGATTGATCCAAAGCTCGCCTGGGCGCTGCGCAATCGCGGCCTGTTTCCCGTCGACGTCAACCGCGCCGCGCGCGAGCAGTTGCTGCGCGTGCCAGGCCTCGGCGTCAAGACAATTGCGCGCATCCTCGAGACTCGCCGTCACCGTCGGCTGCGGCTGGAGGATGTCGGCGCTCTCTGCGGTTCTATCGGCAAGGTGCGGCCCTTCATCGAGGCCGAAGGCTGGACGCCAGGCGGTCTTACCGACCACGCGCATCTTCGCGAACGCCTGGTGGCGCAGCCAAAGCAGCTATCGCTGTTTTGACCATGCAGGAAGCACTTTCCCTCGCCCGCTTCCGCGTCGCGCTCGACGGACCGGCCGATTTCGATGGCTGGCGGCGCGCCGCGCGCTGGCTTGCGATTGAGCGCGTGCCGGGCAGCGACGTCGATTGGAGCGTTGCCGCCGGCCACGGCGCGACAGAGCCCTGGAAGGACCCTTCCCAGCCGGCATCGTCCTTTTCCGTGCCGAAGGAGTTCGTTTCGCACGCCGAGACCGTGGTCTGCCATCGCGATTCAGAGCGCTTCGCCTTTCTCTACGGCCTGCTGCTCAGGCTTGCCGGCGAGCCGAACCTGATGAAGATCGCCTCCGATCCGGACATGTTGCGCTTCGAGACGATGGAAAAGTCGGTGCGCCGCGACACCCACAAGATGCGGGCCTTCGTGCGCTTCAGACGCATCGGTACGGATAAGGCCGATCGCTTTGTCGCCTGGTTCGAGCCTGACCATTTTATCGTCGAGCGCAATGCACCGTTTTTCGTGCGCCGTTTCACCGGCATGCGCTGGACGATTTTAACGCCCTACGCCTCGGCCGACTGGGACGGCGACCGGCTGGCTATCGGCCCCGGCGCTTCGAAAGCCGACGCGCCTCCCGATGATGGCGCCGAGGACCTTTGGCGCACCTACTTCAGGTCGATCTTCAATCCTGCACGGCTGAAGGTAAAGGCGATGCAGGCCGAGATGCCGAAGAAATACTGGCGCAACCTGCCCGAGGCCTCGCTCATTTCGGGGATGATCGCCGGTGCAGAGGAGGCCTCGAGAGCGATGATCGAGAAGATGCCCACCGAGCCCGCGCCTCAACACGCCAAGCTCCAGGCCAGACACTGGCCGACGCCAAAGCCGGAGGGAGGCAAGGGTGACGGCGCCGACGCGACCTCAGTCGAAGAGCTGCGTGAGGCCGCGAAAGGCTGCCGGCGCTGCCCGCTCTGGCGCGACGCCACGCAGACCGTATTCGGCGAAGGCTCCGGAACGGCACGCGTGGTGTTCGTCGGCGAGCAGCCGGGCGACCAGGAGGACATCGCCGGAAGACCGTTCATTGGACCGGCCGGCAAGGTCTTCGATACAATTTTCGACGCCGCCGGCATCGATCGCAGCAAGGTTTACGTCACCAATGCCGTAAAGCATTTCAAGTTCGAGCCGCGCGGCAAGCGGCGCATCCACAGCAAGCCGGACGCTGGCGAGATTTCGGCCTGTCGCTGGTGGATCGACCGGGAGCTTGGATTGATAAAGCCTGACCTCATCGTGGCGCTCGGCGCGACGGCGGCCCTGTCGCTGCTCGGCAAGGCCGTTCCTGTGACACGAATGCGCGGCGAGGTGATCGAACGCGAGGATGGAACGCGCGTCTTCATCACCATCCACCCCTCCTTCATCCTGCGCATTCGCGAAGGCGACGAGGCCGAAGCAGAGCGGGCAAGGTTCCTGGCGGACATGAAGGTCGTTAAGATGCTGATGGCAGCGTCTTCGGAACCATTCTCATCGCACCAGGATCGCCCTTAGATCATTGACATTTGTACCGGTCGGCCCCGGCACGAACAGATCGCCCGCGGCATTGAATGCCGTCCATGCATCGTTGCCGGCAAGCATCGCCTTGGCGTCCACACCAGCCGCGCGCATGCGCGCCACGCTTGTGCCGTCGGCAAAGGCGCCGGCATTGTCTTCCGAGCCATCGATGCCGTCAGTATCCGCAGCCAGGGCGGAAATGCCCTCGAGTCCGGCGACGCCGATGGCGAAGGCGAGCAGAAACTCGCTGTTGCGGCCGCCCTTGCCCTTTGCCCTCAGCGTCACCGTCGTCTCGCCGCCTGACAGCAGCAGAACCGGCTTGCGGAATGGCCGGTCGCGCCCGACGATTTCCCTGACGATCGCCGCGTGGACGCCGCCGACCTCGCGCGCCTCGCCCTCGATGGAATCGGAAAGAATGACCGCCTCGATACCCTGTCGCTTTGACTGCGCGGCAGCCGCTTCGAGCGACACGCCGGCCGAGGCGATGACCTCGACCGAATTGCGCGCAAAGGACGGATCGCCGATGTGCGGGGCATCAGCCGCCGGTGAATTGAGATGCGCCGTCACCGCGGCGGGCAGCGTCATGCGATAGGCTGTCACAAAACCGAGTGCGTCGGCGCGGCTGCCGGCATCGGGAATGGTTGGGCCGGAGGCGACCAGCGCCGGGTTGTCGCCCGGAATGTCGGAAACGACCAGCGACACCATCCGCGCCGGGTAGGCGGCTGCCGCCAGGCGTCCGCCCTTGATGCGCGACACATGCTTGCGCACCGTGTTCATCGCCGCGATCGGCGCACCGGACGCCAGCAGCGCCTCGTTGACGGCGATCTCGTCGGCGAGCGTCAGTCCCGGCGCCGGCGCCGGCAGCAGCGCCGAACCCCCACCCGAAATTAGCGCCACGACCAGATCGTCCGCCGTCAGTCCGCCGACCCGTTCCAGCAGACGGCGCGACGCCTCGAGCCCGGCGGCATCCGGCACCGGGTGCGCCGCCTCGATGATCTCGATGCGTTGGCACGGCGCGGCATAGCCGTAGCGCGTCACCACCAGTCCCTCGAGCGGCCCGTCCCAGGCCTTCTCGAAAGCCGCCGCCATCTGCGCCGAGCCCTTGCCCGCGCCGACCACGATGGTGCGGCCCTTGGGTCGGGCGGGCAGATGATCGCGGATCGTCCGTTCCGGATCGGCGGCAGCCACCGCCGCATCGAAAATCGACGTGAGGAAGGTCTTCGGGTTGAAATTCACTTCCGCAGATCCCCGCGCGGGATCATCGTATGGACCGTTTCGCAGGCGCTTGTAGATCGCACGGTATTCACGCACGAGCCTCTGCCGGCAGCGCCAGATCCTGCCGCGCGACACCCAGATGGTCACAAAGCGCGTCGACGACAACGGCATGGTCCAGGCGTTGCGGCAGACCAGAAACAGCAATGGCGCCGATCACGCCGGCGCCCTTCACCGTCACGGGAAAGCCGCCGCCAGCCAGCACATAGTCCCTGACGTCCACACCTTCGGCCGGCTTCAGCGTCCGGTCCGGGCGCTGCTGCTCCAGCACCATGCGGTAGGTGCTTTTCAGGAACCGCCTGACGACGTTGATCTTGCGCCGCGCCCAGTCGGGATTGGAGCCGGTCGACCCGGGCAGCGCCGCATAAAACAGCGGCCGGTCAAAGGTCCTAATATCGATGACGATGCCGAGATTTTCACGCAGCGCACGGTCGCGGATAGCCGTTCCCAAGGAAAAGGCCGCCGCCTCGTCGAATGAATCGAACACCAGGCGCTTTTCCTGCTCGGCGATTTTCGCCAGCTCGTCTGCTGTGGACACCATTCCTCCTCGACACGGCGCTTTGCCGCAGTGCTGAAATTTCACTCGCCAATCGGCATGGAGCAGCGCCCGCCGCCAAGACTGCTCAGCTATTGTCCGAATGAAGCGCGCTCTTGGCTGGCGCCCCGGCGACATAGACCTCTGCCACAGAACGGTCGTCTCCCATGGTTTGCAAGAGAAAAAGCTCCTCGGCCAGCGTCTCGGCCGTCTCCATCCTCAGCCGCATTGCCGGCGTGGCGCGGGCATCCAGCACCACGATGTCAGCGTCCGTGCCGATTTCGAGCGTGCCCACGCGGTCGGCGATGGATAGCGCCTCGGCATTGCCCCGCGTGATCTGCCAGAACGAGGCGAACGGGTTCAGCTTCTCGCCGTTCAGCGCAATCACCTTGTAGCCCTCATCCATGGTGCGCAGCATGGAGTAATTGGTGCCGCCACCGACATCGGTGGCCGCGGCGATGCGCAAGGGCTTGTCGCGCGTCCGGTAGCGCTGGTAGTCGAACAGGCCGGAGCCGAGAAA
>JBKJRE010000116.1:0-2973 GCA_046594775.1 Rhizobiaceae bacterium
TGCCAAATGTCTCAAGGGTGTGGAGGATATAAGGTTTGAGCTGTTCGCGCGTCCAATTTTTGTGATCGGCCTCAGTCGTGACTCCCGAAATCTTGCAATGAACGTTGGGCATAGTGGCGAGCTCTTTCAAATCTTGCCGCCAAGGGTCGAAACTGCCGGCCTTGATGCCGGGTTTGCCGATGTGGTCGAGCACGAAGCGTACCTCCGAGCATTGTCGGACCATCTTGATCACATTGGGCATCTGATGATGAAAGATGCAGATGTCGAAGGCAATGTCATGGGGTGCCAGCAGTTTCAGGCCTTCGATGAACTCGGGACGGATACAAAATTCCGGATCGGGCTGCGTCTGGATCAGACGCCGAACAGCGCGCAGAAGCTTGTGCTTTCGCAATTCGTCGAGTTCAGGCTCAATGGAACGCCCTTTTTCCAAGGGCAAGGCTGCCACCATACCGGTAAGGCGCGGGTCAGACTTGGCAAGCTTTGCAACCCAGGCCGCTTCTTTCAGGTGCTGAGGAGGGTCCACGTCGACTTCAACGAACACAAACTGTTCGATCTTGAGGGGTTCTGCGGCCTTGGTCAGATGACTGGGCAATACCTCCCGCGCGAGAGAAGGCGCATTCTTGGTCCACCCATATCCGAACTGCTCCGGATCACAAAGATGGACGTGACTGTCCACGATAGCAAACTCAGGCATCTCTATCTTTCCTCACGACATATAAACGCCAGTACTCACATCCGCACGACACCGCAGATATAGCTTGCGGCGAACGCACATCAGAATGGGCCGTGTCAGGGCAATATAGCTTAAGCGAGCGATGAGGATTTCGTAGACTCGTCGGACAAGAAAACGACCATGAGTACGCTCCTGGTTGCACTCACGCGATCACAAATACTGGTTCGCCCAACGCCTCAAAGCGCGGTTCAATTCCAAGGCCCGGAGCCTCGGACGTTGTCATGCGCCCATCTACGCGCCGCGGTGCCCCGTCAGCAATTGTCACCGTTCCATACGAGTTGAAGTCGGTTGCAGTGAAGCTGAACTTCTCCGGGGTCGAGCGCGCCAACGCTGCGATGGTCGCAGTCACGATGTCGCCGCCCCAGGTATCTTCAATGGTCATCGGAATGCCTGAGGCGACACACAAGTCACGCATCGCGCGTGCCTTCGTCAGTCCACCGACTTTTGAAATCTTGAGGTTGATGATGTCAAAGGCATCTTCAGCAATCCCCCGCACGAGCGCATTGAGATCGTCGATTACCTCGTCGAGTACAAATGGCAATGCAGTGCGCCGGCGGATGGAAACGCTCTCCTCGTAACTCATGCACGGTTGCTCGATATAAACATCGAGATCCCGTACGGCGTTGACCACGCGAGCAGCGTCGGCCTTTGACCAGCCAGTATTGGCATCGGCAACCAGAATGTCACCCGGTTCAAGAATTGCCCGGCATGCGTGAATACGCTTAATGTCATCCGCGGCGTCACCGCCGACCTTAAGCTGGAATCTGGTATAGCCTTCGGCGCGATAGCCCGCGATCTTTTTCGCCATTACGGCGCTGTCTTCCTGACTAATTGCCCGGTAAAGCCCAATCGTCTCCTGTTCGGAGCCACCGAGCAATTTGTAAACCGGCAGGCCGGCGGTCTTTCCCAGAATGTCCCAGCAGGCGATATCTATGGGCGCTTTCACATACGGATGTCCGCGCAAAACCGAATCCATGTGCCGATTGATGGGGCCGATATCGGTGGGATCATGGCCGAGTAGTTTAGGGCCAATTTCAGCAAGACCTGCCCGCACGCCCTTTGCATAAGACGGCAAGTAGGCTGAACCCAGCGGGCAGCATTCAGCAAAACCGGTGACACCCTCGTCAGTCTCGATGCCGATGACCGTTGAATCGAAGACCTCGACGAAGTTTCCACCCGACCAGTTGTAGCGGCCTTCGAGCAGCGGCAGATCGACCTGCCAGACCTTAATTGCCGTAATTTTCATATCGGGTCCCTAAGAATCATTGAAACGTGAGCGAAGATGTTAAGTTAGTCATTGAACGCCGCGTCCATACCTTTCAGGATCACTGGGACGGCAATCGATAGAATGATGCCTGTCAATTTTCCGACTATCGTCTCTCCTGGACACAGGCGCCTTAAAGTCTGCCAATCCGAAAACTGAAGGTCCGCTTGCGGGGTAGGGGATCCAGCCATTTGCCGACTAATGTTTCCTCAATTGCCGAGATATGCCTGCACGATGGAACTGTCGCTTCGAAGGCTCTTGGCGTCGCCCTGCATGCGGATATTCCCGCCCTCGAGTACATAGCCGAAATCGGCCAGCCTTAGGGCAAGGCGCGCATTCTGCTCGACCAGAAGAATGGTAATCCCGCTATCGTTCAGACGCTTTATGATGCGCATGGTTTCAAGCACCAGTTTGGGGGCTAGCCCCATCGACGGTTCGTCGAGCAGCAATAGACGCGGGCTGTGCATTAGCGCACGACCAATTGCAAGCATCTGCTGCTCGCCGCCCGACAATAACGAGCCATCTTGGCGCTGACGCTCTCCGAGAATGGGAAACTGCGCAAAGACCTCCTCTAAGCGCCGGTGACGGACGTTCGCGTCGGGTACGGTGAAAGCTCCCAGTTCAAGATTTTCGCGCACGCTGAGGCCGCGCAAGACATGCCTGCCCTCGGGCACGTGAACGACACCCATGCGGGCGATCTCATATGCCTTTTTGTTGGTGATATCCTCACCTTCGAAAGTAATAGTGCCGGTGGTGGCACGAACCAGACCGGAGATCGTCTTGAGCGTTGTCGTCTTACCGGCACCGTTGGCGCCAAGCAAAGTTATCAACTGACCGCGCGGCACCTCAAGCGAGATCCCATTGAGGGCATTGATCTTACCATAGGATGCCGCAACCCTCTCGAGCTTCAGGCTGATCTGCGTTAGATCAGTCATCAAGGCTCGCCTCGGCATCATCCTGACCAAGATAGGCTTCG
>JBKJRE010000218.1:0-3813 GCA_046594775.1 Rhizobiaceae bacterium
CGACTGGCAGCGCCCAGTCCTCGGCCGAACGCTGGAAGCGCGACACCGCGTCCGCATCCCAGCGCGTGCCGCCGAGAATGACGAAGGGACGCGCGGCCTTGGCCAGAATCCCCTCCAGCTTCTGCATCTCGGGCTCGCCGGGGCGGGTTTCGACCGGGGTCCAGTGCAGCGCGTCGGGCGCGTCCGCGAGGCTGGTCAGCATGTCTTCCGGCAGCGAGACCACGACCGGGCCGGGGCGGCCGGAGGTGGCGACCGAAAAGGCTCGGGTGACGAGTTCGGGGATGCGGGCG
This sequence comes from Rhizobiaceae bacterium, assembly GCA_046594775.1. GTDB lineage: Bacteria > Pseudomonadota > Alphaproteobacteria > Rhizobiales > Rhizobiaceae > CAMYMG01. The sequence continues at coordinate 291 of JBKJRE010000218.1, forward strand.
GCGTCGTCGATCTCGACCACCCATTTGGCGATGTCGCCGAAGAAGCGCCTGTAGTCGACTTCCTGGAAGGCCTCGCGCTCGCGCGCGTGGCTGGCGACCTGGCCGATGAACAGGATCATCGGCACCGAGTCCTGCATGGCGATGTGGACGCCGGCAGAGGCGTTGGTGGCGCCGGGGCCGCGCGTGACGAAGCAGATGCCGGGCTGGCCGGTGAGCCGGCCCTGACAGTCGGCCATCATGGCGGCGCCGCCTTCCTGGCGGCAGACGAAGGTACGGATCTTGCTGGAACTGTAGAGCGCGTCGAGAACGGCGAGGTAGGATTCGCCAGGGACGCAGAAGATGCGGTCGACGCCATTGGCCTCAAGCGCCTCGACGATCAGCTTGCCGCCGGTTTTCATGGTTTGCGCTTCTCCAGTTCAGCAAGGATTTCGGCCGTGTGTTCGCCGAGCCTGGGCGAGGGGCGGTCATAGGTGAGAGGCGTCTGCGACATCACCATAGGCGCGCGCACCGAAGGCAGCAGATTGCCGTGGCCGTCGTCGAGGTCGATGCGCATGCCGCGCGCGATGGTCTGCGGGTCGGCGAAGGACTCCTCGATGGTGTTGATCGGGCTCGCCGGCACGCCGGTCGCTTCGAGGGCGGCGAGCAGGTCGGCCTTGCGCCAGGCGGCAAGCGTCGCCACCAGCATCTCGCGCAGCCGCACGCGGTGGACGACGCGGGCCGCATTGGTGGCGAAGTCGGGATCGAGCGGCATGGCGTCGAGGCCGACGACTTTGCAGAGGCGCCGGAACTGGCCGTCATTGCCAACGGCCAGAATGATGTGGCCGTCGGCCACCGGCAGTACCTCATAGGGCGCGATGTTCATGTGCGCATTGCCCATCTGCACCGGCGCCTTGCCGGAGACCAGATAGTTGAGGTTCTGGTTGCAGAGCACGGAAATCTGCGAGTCGAACAGCGCCATGTCGATGAACTGACCCTCGCCTGTCTTCTCGGCATGACGCAGGGCCGCCTGTATGGCGATGACGGCATAGAGACCGGTGAAGATATCGGAAATCGCAACGCCCGCCTTTTGCGGCTCGCGACCGGGTTCCCCGGTGATCGACATCATGCCCGCCATGGCCTGGATGATGAAGTCGTAGCCGGCGCGGGCCGCGTAGGGTCCGTCCTGGCCGAAACCCGTGATCGAGCAATAGACGAGTTTCGGGTTGAGCTTGCGCAGGCTGTCATAGTCGAGACCGTATTTCTTCAGGGCGCCGAGCTTGAAATTCTCGATCAGCACGCCGGCCGTGGCGACCAGCTTCCTGACGGTGTCGGCGCCTTCGGGGGATGAGAAATCGATGGCGATAGAGCGCTTGCCGCGGTTGGTCGAGTGATAATAGGCGGCCGACAGGTCTTCGCCGTCCTTGCCGGTGACGAAAGGGGGCCCCCATTTGCGGGTGTCGTCGCCACCGTCGGGGTTTTCGACCTTGATGACGTCGGCGCCGAGATCGGCAAGCAGCTGTCCGGCCCAGGGACCGGCGAGGATGCGGGCGAGTTCGATGACGCGGACGCCGTGGAGCGGGGGTGGGGACATGGTTTTCCGTCGGCCAGTTGCTGCGGCAGGCTCTATCAGGTCTTTTGCGTTTCTGTCACGGCTGTTGAGATGGTCCACCCTGGAGCAGGCTATGCAGTCAGCGTCTTGTCGGCCCAATCGGCGAAATCTCGCATGATGGCCTCGCGGTTCAGTTCGTTCAGGCTTTCGTGGCGGTTTTCGGGATAAACCGTTGAAAGCAGATTCGAAAAGCACATTGCGGTCATGCGGCCGGCAAGGGTGGTGACCGCCTTGCCGCCATCGGTCGAGGGGTCGGAGGAGCCGCCGACAAGATTGACCGGAAGGCTCTTGCGGATCGAGGAAAAATTGGCGTCGTTTGCGCCGGCGAAGATGAAGTCGAAAAGATCCTGCCACATCGACACCGAGGCGTCCCAGCCGCAGAGTGGGTCGGCGACATAGGCGTTCACCTCCGCGTGATCGCGCGACAGCCAGTCGAAAGCGGTGCGGCGCTCGCCAACCTGCCGGTTCCAGGCCTGGAAGGTGAGTTTTGGCAGCAGGCGCGACGGCATGTCGGAGCCGAGGCGGAACTTTTCCCAGGCGAGCATGGCCTGAGCGGCGCGGCCCAGGACACCGGCCGAGAAATTGGCGTTCCAGACGGCTGCGGCATGGATGCGCGAGGCGTTGGCAAGGACGAAATTCAGCGCGATCAGGCCGCCCATGGAATGGCCGAAAACGATGACCGGCAGGCCGGGATGCTCGTGGGCGATGACGTCATGCACGGCAGTCACGTCGGCGATGACTTTGGCGCCGCCATCCCGCGCTGCGAAGCGTCCCTGCGGCGCATCGGGCGCGGTGGTGAGGCCGTGGCCGCGATGGTCGTGTGCGTAGCTGTGGAAGCCCCGGTCGGAGAGGAAGCCGGCGAAGCGGGCATAGCGCGCCGCATGCTCGGCAAGGCCGTGATTGATCTGGATGACGGCGCGGGCTTTCCCCGAGGCGTGGCGCGTATAGAGATTGAGCATCGCGCCGGTGGGCGATGCGAGGCTTGTCTGGACGTCAAACGGCATGCAGTTCCTCCGGCCGGCAACTCTTGGGCATGGCGGACTGAGCGTCAAGCCGATGGGGGGCTTTTGACGATCTGCTGTGTCAATGGCGCCGGATCCGTGTTACAAGCGGTCATTCTCTAACAATCGATGCCCAGCCGTGCGGAATCTCTTCCGGCGGCCAGAGGCCGTTTCACAACAGGATTTCCGATGCTCAAATACAAGAAGCCAGCCAACCGGCCTGTGGTCAAGCAGGCTGTTCCGGTCGAAACCGCTGCCAGTCGGCTGGAGCGCGTCCGCCTTGCAGCGGCCGAGCGCCACAAGCGGGCAGATACCGACGGCGCCCGCCGTCGTGACCGGCAGACGGCAGAGGCCAACCGACTGATCTGATCGCCAAACCTGCCAGGTGGCTTGTCAGGAGCCGTCGGTACGAAACCGGCGTGGCTCTGCGTGAGCTTGAACCTCGGCTCTCCGTCCATATATTCGTCCATCTTTCCGGTTTGACGCTGTGCAGCCTGCTGCAACGCCATTTCAGAACTGTCATCACATGCCGCCGATCATCTCCGTTTCCAAGCTGTCGAAGACCTACGAGTCGGGTTTCGAGGCGCTGAAGGACATCGACCTGGAGATCAGGCAGGGCGAAATCTTCGCGCTGCTGGGCCCCAACGGCGCCGGCAAGACGACGCTGATCAACATCATCTGCGGCATCGTCAATCCCGGCTCGGGAACGGTGACGGCCGCCGGCCACGACATCGTCAGGGATTTTCGGGCCGCGCGCTCGCTGATCGGGCTGGTGCCGCAGGAACTGACGACCGACGCCTTCGAGACGGTGTGGGGGACGGTTTCATTCAGCCGCGGCCTGTTCGGCAAGCCGAAGAACCCGGCGCATATCGAGAAGATCCTGCGCGAACTGTCGCTGTGGGACAAGAAGGACGCCAAGATCGTCACCCTGTCG
>JBKJRE010000340.1:0-3977 GCA_046594775.1 Rhizobiaceae bacterium
ATCATCACCAGGTTCTTTGCAGCTGTCGGCGGCCGTGTCTATGAAATGCGCGACGACTTTCTCGCCGCCATGAACATATTGGGCGCCACAATACGCGGCGGGCAAATGAAGCTCGGCCGCGGCCACGGTGTCAATTTCGCCGCCATATTCAACCAGATGGACCGCATGGGCGTCGGCGCGATACCGGTCGTGCTGCTGATGTCGTTCATCGTCGGCGCCATCGTGGCGCAGCAGGGCGCCTACCAGCTTTCCTATTTCGGCGCCGATATCTTCGTCGTCGACCTCGTCGGCGTGCTGATCCTGCGCGAACTCGGCGTGCTGATGACGGCGATCATGATTGCCGGCCGATCCGGCAGCGCCATCACGGCCGAGATCGGTTCGATGAAAATGCGCGAGGAAGTCGACGCGCTGACCGTCATCGGGCTGAACCCGATCGGCGTTCTGGTCTTTCCCCGGCTGGTGGCCCTTGTCGTGGCGCTACCCTGCCTGGCGATCGCGGCCAATTTCGCAGCTCTGGCGGGCGGCATTCTGGTGTCGTGGCTCTACTCGGATATAGCGCCGGTTGCCTTCATTGACCGGCTTCGTGTTGCGATCGATCTTTCCACCATCTTCTCAGGCCTTATAAAGGCGCCCTTCATGGCGCTCATCATCGGGATCATCGGCGCGGTCGAGGGGATGAAGGTCGAGGGCAGCGCCGAGTCCCTTGGCCGGCATGTGACCGCTTCGGTGGTCAAGTCCATCTTCGTCGTCATCGTCCTGGATGGTGCCTTCGCAATCTTCTACGCATCGATCGATTTCTAGGTGGGACATTGAGCGAGGCAGGCAACATCCAGTCGGTCGGTCAGCAGGCCCAGCCTGACCAGGATGTCGTGCTTTCGGCACGAGACGTCACCGTTGCGTTCGGGAACAATGTCGTCCTGGACAAGCTTTCGCTTGACGTGAAACGCGGCGAGATACTGGGTTTCGTCGGCGCGTCCGGCGCCGGAAAGTCCGTTCTTCTCAGAGCAGTTCTTGGACTGACAAAGAAGCGATCGGGCACGATCAAGCTGTTTGGCGTCGACGTCGACCAGGCGACCGAGGCCCAGCGCATGCTCGTCGACATGCGTCTTGGCGTGCTTTTCCAGCATGGGGCGCTATTTTCCGCACTGACGGTCCAGGAGAACATTCAGATTCCGATGCGCGAGTACCTTGATATGCCCAGGCCGTTGATGAACGAACTTGCGGCGCTCAAGATCGAACTCGTCGGACTTCCCGCCGATGCTGCGCGCAAATTTCCATCCGAGCTATCGGGCGGCATGATCAAGCGCGCCGCGCTGGCGCGCGCCCTGGCGCTCGATCCTGACCTCGTCTTTCTGGACGAGCCGACGTCGGGGCTCGATCCGATAGGGGCTGCGGAATTCGACGAACTTGTCATCAAGCTGCGCGATACAATGGGTCTGACGGTCTACATGGTGACACACGACCTTGACAGCCTGTTCTCCGCCTGCGACCGGGTGGCGGTTCTTGGCAACAAGAAGGTTCTGATCGAGGGAACGATCGAGGATATGCTCGCGAGCGAAGAGCCGTGGGTGAAGTCCTACTTCCGCGGCAAGCGGGCGCGGCAACTCGACCTTGCCGTTCGGGCTTAGGGGCATACAGGCGGCATGGAAACCAAAGCCAACTACGTTATCGTCGGTATTTTCACCATTGTGGCCATCCTGGCTGCCTTTGCGTTCGTCTACTGGACGTCGGCGATTGGCGACCGGGGCGAGACCGCGACGCTGCGCGTGCGCATTCCCGGCTCCGCTTCCGGTCTCGGCCGAGGCAGCGCAGTGCTGTTTAACGGCGTCAAGGTCGGCGACGTGAAGCGCGTCTATATCGACGTTCAGAACCCCAAAGTCGCCATTGCCGACGCCGAAATCGACCGCCTGACTCCGATCACCAAGTCAACCAAGGCTGATATTGGCCTGGCGGGCCTTACCGGTCAGGCAAACATCGAACTCAAGGGTGCCGATCTGGACGAGACAAACCTGCTGGATGAAGCGGAAGAGGAAGGGCGCATCGCCGAGATCACGGCCAACCCGTCCGCGGTAACCAATCTGCTGCAGACAGCCCAGGACATCTTCAAGCGCGCCGACACCGTGCTGTCGGAACTCGAGGGCTTCGCCAAGGATGTACGCGGCCCACTGACGGCAACGGCGCAGAACACGCAGAAATTTTCCGAAGCGCTGTCGCGAAACGCCGATGGCGTGGACAAGTTTCTCGCCAGCGTCTCGGCGCTCTCGGAGGAACTGGCAGGTGTTTCGGGCAAGCTGGACGGTACACTGAAGGCCGCCGAGGGCCTGCTGAATGCTGTCAGCAAGGACAAGGTCGAGTCGATCGTCGCCAACGTCGAGTCGTTCACCAGCGATCTCAAGGCGCAGGGCTCCAAATTCGACAAGATCGTCGACGGCGTCGATACGGCCGTGGCTTCGATCAACGATCTGGCGAAGCAGTCCAAGGGCACGCTGGCCAAAGTTGATGGCGTGCTGCAAGGCGTCGATCCAGAGACCGTTCGCAAAGCGCTGTCGAATTTCGAGCAGGCCAGCGCCAGCGCCAGCAAGGCGGCCGCCGACGTGGCCGGCTTCACGCAAAAGCTGAGGCCCCGGGCCGATGACGTTGACGCGATCATCGTCGATGCGCGCGAAATGGCCGACCGGCTGAATGCCGCCTCCGTGCGTGTCGACGGCATTCTGGTCAAGGTCGACAAGCTGCTGGGTTCAGGCGAGGCGGAGGGCGTCATGGCCGACGCCAGCGAGACGCTGAAAGCCTTCAAGCAGGTCGCCGATACACTGAACTCGCGGCTTGGCGCGATTACCGATGGTCTTGCAAGATTTACCGGGCAGGGACTGCGCAATGTCGACTCCCTGGTGCAGGATACCCGTCGCTCCATTAACCGGATAGAGCGCGCCGTCAGCGACCTGGAGCGCAACCCGGAACGCATCATTACCGGCGGCGAGGGCACAGTGCGCCAGTACGACGGCCGGACGCGGCGTTGACAATGGTCACGCGCGCCCGCAAGACAGAAGGGTTGGGGATGGCCACGGCCAAAAGAAATGCCGAGTTGAGTCCAGGGGGCACAATTTTGAGATCGTCTGCCATCTATTCGTCGGCCGTCGCCTTGTCGCTGCTGCTTTCCGGCTGCGCCCTGATCAGCGGATCGAAGCCGCTCGACACCTACGAACTCACCGCGCCTGAGGCCAGCAAGGGCAGAGGCTACAGCCGCCGGCAAATTCTGATCGCCGAGCCCTCCGCGCTCAAGGCGCTGGACGGCCAGAACATCGTCATCAAGCCGTCACAGGGTGTCATCCAGTATCTGAAGGGCGCCCAGTGGGCGGATCGATTGCCCAAGATCGTGCAGGCACGTCTGGCGGAGACATTCCAGCGCTCCGGCAACTTCGGCGGCGTTGGCAAGCCCGGCGAGGGGCTGGCCATCGACTATCAGATCATCGCCGAGATCCGGGCCTTCGAGGTGCGGGTCGATACGGGCGAACATGCGGACGTGGAACTGTTCATCCGCATCCTCAATGACCGCAACGGCGTGGTGCGCGCGTCCAAGACGTTCGAGGCATCCGCGCCGGTCACCGGCGTTGGCAACAATGCCTATGTCGATGCGCTGGATAATGCCTTCGGCCAGGCCGCCGTCGAGATCGTCGCCTGGGCAGACAAGCTGATCTGACCACCCCAGGGCCAGACTGCCGTACCGATGAGGCTTATCGTTGAAATGACAAAAGGCGGGGTCAGACCCCGCCCTTTTTCATTGTGCGTCGGCGCGATGCGGCTAAAGCGCTTCAAGGTTAGATTGAAGCGATTCTGTTTCCTCGATGGCATGGCGATCCGCCAGGAAGGCGACGCAGTCGCGATGTGGAGCATCGGGCAAGTTGCCTGACACCGCGGGCGCCGGCCAGCGGGAAACCCTTCGGGCCGGGTCAATTCGAGCCAAATCCATCGGGCTTCGT
>JBKJRE010000548.1:0-7237 GCA_046594775.1 Rhizobiaceae bacterium
CGGCGGCCAGCATCGGCCCGACGCCGAGCATCATGGCGGCGGCGCGGTGCCCCACCACCAGCGCGGCCAGCGATTGCGGATGCCGCTGCAGCCCGGCGATCAGGGCGCCGGCCGGACGCGCGTGCAACACACGCGCCGGCATCGCCTTCAGCTGGCTTCTGACGTCGGCATAGAGGCTTGCGGCAACAGTTGCTTCGGCTGCGGCCACGCACGCATCGCCTTTCAGTCCCGCAACTGCGGACAAGATCAGCGCCGCCACAGCCCCGGCCGCCGCAAAGGGCGGCACGGCGCCCGGTTCGATCATGCTGCCGGCAACGATCGCCAGCGCCGCGGCGAAGGCGAGCTTCAGCACCGCGCGCAGCACCTGCCATGCGACAACAGCGCGCAAGGCGGGCGCTGCGGCGCGCCGCGCGCTTGGCAAGGCGCCGGATGTGTCTTCGACCGGCGTGCGCCGGCGCCCTGAAATGCGGCTCATATCCACAAGTGTCATGCCAATCGCGGGCGGAATTTGATATGAATCAAGGAGCCTCCTGTCGTCTCTTATGATAGAGCGGCGAAGCGCTGGAAAGGAACCCTCCATGACCGATCCCATGCTCGTCGAGCTGTCGCGGCTGCAATTCGCGCTCACCGCGCTCTATCACTTTCTCTTCGTGCCGCTGACGCTCGGCCTGTCCGTCATGATCGCCATGATGGAGACGGTCTATGTCATGACCAAGCGTACCATCTGGCGCGACATGACGAAATTCTGGGGCCTTCTTTTCGGCATCAACTTCGCGCTGGGGGTCGCCACGGGAATCACCATGGAGTTCCAGTTCGGCATGAACTGGGCCTACTATTCCCATTATGTCGGCGACGTTTTCGGCGCGCCGCTGGCCATCGAGGGGCTGATGGCATTCTTCCTCGAGGCGACCTTCGTCGGCCTGTTTTTCTTCGGCTGGGACAAGCTGTCGCCGCGCGCCCATCTCGCCGTCACCTGGCTGGTGGCGCTGGGCAGCAATCTCTCCGCCCTGTGGATCCTCATCGCCAATGGCTGGATGCAGAACCCGGTCGGCGCCGCGTTCAACACCGACACGATGCGCATGGAGGTGACCGACTTCGTGGCGGTGCTGTTCAATCCCGTCGCCCAGGCCAAGTTCGTCCACACCGTATCGGCCGGCTATCTGTGCGGCGCCACCTTCGTGCTCGGCGTATCGGCCTGGTACATGCTCAAGGGCCGTCATGTCGAACTCGCCAAGCGCTCCTTCGTCATCGCTTCGGCTTTTGGCGTCGCCTCCGCGCTCTCCGTCATCGTGCTCGGCGACGAGAGCGGCTACGAACTCACCGACAACCAGAAAATGAAGCTCGCCGCCATGGAGGCAATGTGGGAAACCGAGCCGGCGCCGGCCTCTTTCACCCTGATCGGCATCCCCGACATGAGCGAGCGCACCACCAGATTCGCCATTCGCATTCCGTGGGTTATGGGGCTGATCGGCACGCGCTCCTTCGACCAGCAGATCCCCGGCATCTTCGACCTGGTGGCGAAGGCCGAAATCCGCATCCGCAATGGCATCCCCGCCTATGACGCGCTGGAGACGCTGAAGGCCGACCGCTCCGATGCCGAGGCGCGGACCCGCTTCGACGCCGCCCGCGCCGACCTCGGCTATGCTCTGCTGCTCAAGCGCTTCATCGACGATCCGCGCCAGGCAACGGGGGCGCAGATCAGGCAGGCCGCCTGGTCGACGGTGCCGACCGTGCCGGCGATCTTCTTCACCTTCCGCATCATGGTCCTCTGCGGCTTCCTGCTGCTCGGCGTCTTCCTGGTGTCGCTCTGGTACACGATGCGCGAGACGACGGCGCCGCGCTGGCTGTTCCGCCTCGCCGTGCTCGCCCTGCCCCTGCCCTGGATTGCCGCCGAGCTTGGCTGGTTCGTGGCGGAGTTCGGCCGCCAGCCCTGGATCATCGAAGGCGTGCTGCCGACCTTCCTCGCCACGTCCGAACTGGGCGTCAGCGACCTCGTCATCACCATCCTTGGCTTTACGCTTGTCTATGGCGCGCTCGCGGTCATCGAAGTCAGGCTGATCCTGCAGACCATCGCGCACGGTCCGCCGGGCGATCCTCCCGAGACCTCGGGCAGCCTGACGCTGGCGCCTGCCCAATGACCCTCCGCATCAGGGAAACACGGCCATGATCGACTTCCTCTTCGACTACATGACGCTGCGCCTGATCTGGTGGGTGCTGTTGGGCGTCCTGCTCATCGGCTTTGCGGTCAGCGACGGCTTCGACATGGGCGTCGGCGCGCTGCTGCCCTTCGTCGCCAGGACCGATGTCGAGCGCCGCATCGCCATCAACACGGTCGGCCCTGTCTGGGAGGGCAACCAGGTGTGGTTCATCGTCGGCGGCGGGGCCCTTTTCGCGGCCTGGCCGGCGCTTTACGCGATCAGCTTCTCCGGCTTCTATTTGGCGATGTTTCTGGCGCTTTGCGCGCTGATCCTGCGGCCTGTCGCCTTCAAATACCGGTCGAAGCGCGAAAGCGCCCGCTGGCGCGGCAACTGGGACCGGGCGCTGTTCGTCGGCGGCGCGGTGCCGGCGCTGATCTTCGGCGTCGCGGTCGGCAACACGCTGCAGGGCGTGCCCTTCCACTTCACCGACGATCTGCGTCCCATCTACGAGGGCAACCTGTTCGGGCTGCTCAACCCCCTGGCGCTGTTTTGCGGCCTGGTCTCGGTCGCCATGATCGTCATGCACGGGGCCGCCTGGCTGGCCTTCAAGGCCGACGGCGTCGTCGCCGACCGGGCAGCGGCCATCGGCCCGAAGGCGGCGCTTGCCGCGTCCGGCCTGTTCGCGCTCGGCGGCGTACTCGTCTACGCCGGCCTGTTCGGCGGCTACGAGGTCACCAGCCCCATCGTCTGGGATGGCCCGTCCAACCCGCTCTACAAGACCGTCGTCGAAAACGGCGGCGCCTGGCTGGGCAACTTCCAGGATCATCCCCTGCTCTGGCTGGTGCCGCTGCTTGGCGTGGTCGCGCCCCTGCTGGCCGCGGTCGGTTTCCTTGCGAGAAAGTCGGGCCTGACCTTTCTCGCTTCGCAACTCGCCATCGCCTGCATCATCGCCACGGTCGGGCTCGCCATGTTCCCTTTCATCCTGCCGTCGAGCAGCAATCCGGGCCATTCGCTCGCCGTCTTCGACGCGTCGTCTAGCCGGCCGACGCTGCGCAACATGCTGGTCGTCGCCGTCGTCTTCCTGCCTATCATCCTCGTCTATACGGCGTGGGTCTACCGCGTCCTGTGGGGCAAGGTGACCGAAAAGGACGTCAGCGGCGAAGGCCACGCATACTGAAATCACGGAGACGCGCCATGTGGTATTTTTCTTGGATCCTCGGCCTCGGCCTCGCCACGACCGTCGGCATTCTCAACGCCCTCTGGTACGAATTGCGAACCCTGCGCGAACAGCCGGAGGCAAAGACCCCGCTGCTGCCGACGCCGGGAGCGTCCGAGGCTGCCGGAAGAGTCCGGGTCCGCTGGGAATTGCAGCCCTGACGGCGGCAATTCCGGTCTTTGGCCTCGCTGCCGGCCATGGCGGCCAATGAGCTTCTGGGCGGCAAGATCGAGGCCGCGCGCGGTGCAAACCGGCGCTTGCTTAAACCTTTAATCAAATGTGAGGCCGGCCGAAGCAACCTCCCTTAACAAACTGCAGCTATCAGTCGCCCAAATCTTGCAGCGAGCATAGTTCGTTTTGGAGCGTTGATAAAAAATGACTGCAACGGCCTCGGTTTCACCTTCCGGCAATCCCTATATCGACGGCGTGATCAGCGGCGTGCGCTGGGGCGTGAACACCCTGACCTTCAGCTTCCCCACCAACGCATCCTACTATGGGACGAATTACGGCAGCGGTGAAAACAACAACGGTTTCGAAGCGTTGAACACCGTTCAGCAATCGGCCGTGCGCAGCATCCTCGATTCTTATTCGTCGGTCGCCAACCTGACCTTTCTCGAGGTGACGGAGAGCGCGACCGTCCATGGCGAGCTGCGGTATGCGGAATCGGACATGCCGAGCACTGCCTGGGCATATTACCCGAGCACGTCGGCGGTCGGCGGCGACACCTGGTTCAACAATTCCAAGAACTGGTACGACTCACCCGCCAAGGGCGACTACGCGTGGCTGACGATGCTGCACGAGACCGGGCATGCACTCGGCCTGAAGCATGCGCATGAATCCAGCGGCGCGTTCGGCGCCTTGCCGGCTGACCGCGACTCGCTCGAATACACGGTGATGAGCTATCGATCCTATGTCGGCGGCTCGACAAGTTCGGGATACACCAACGGCTCGACCAGCTATCCCCAGACGTTGATGATGTATGACATTGCCGCGCTTCAGAAGATGTACGGCGCCGACTTCTCCACCAATGCCGGGGACACCGTCTACCGCTGGAACCCACTGACCGGGGAGATGTCGATCGACAATGTCGGCCAGGGAGCGCCGACCGGCAACAAGGTCTTCATGACGCTCTGGGATGGCGGCGGAAACGACACCTACGACTTTTCCAATTACGGCGGCGGCGTCAAGGTCGACCTCACCCCGGGTGGCTGGTCCACGACGTCGACGACTCAATTGGCAAGCCTCGGCTCCGGCAAGATCGCGGTCGGCACCATCGCCAACGCCTTGCTGTACAACGGCAACACCGCGTCGCTGATCGAGAAGGTTATCGGCGGATCGGGAAATGATACAATTGTCGCCAACGTCGCCGACAATGAAATCACCGGCGGCAAAGGCAATGATTATATCGATGGCGGACTCGGGATCGACGCCGCCATCTACAGCGGCCTGACTTCGGATTATATGCGGGTCAAGAACTCCGACGGGAGCTGGACAGTCACGGATATGCGAACCGGCGGCGACGGCATCGATACGCTGAAGGGAATCGAATTCCTGAAATTTGCCGACGGGCGTGTCGACCTCGGCGCCACGGTCGTCACGACGGAACAGCCGCTGGCGGTCAATTCGGCGCCGGACGCGGTGGCGGATTTCTATACCGCCATAAAGGGCAAGCTGAAGGTCAAAGCCGCTGACGGCGTGCTCGGCAACGACAGCGATGCCGACGGCGACAGATTTTCGGCAGTCTTGGTTAATGATGTGAGCGACGGCAAGCTTTCGTTCAAGTCGGATGGGTCGTTCAAGTACAAGGCGCCGAAGCGTTTCGCCGGAACGGTCGAATTCTCCTACAAGGCCACGGACGGCGAAGCGGATTCGGCGGCCACGACAGTGACCCTCCAGGTGACAGCTTCGGGATCGAAAGCCCGTCGCGGCGCCGAACCGGACGGCCATTCGGCTGGCGCTGACCAGATCCCCGACCCAGCCGGTTCTCATGCCTCCGACGCGTTCTTCGCGGCGGCGACCTCGCTTGCGACCGGCAAGGACCTGTCGCACGCAAACCCGGTTCTGACCGCCGCCGTCGACCCGGCGCTGGCCGAATTGTTCAGCGCGTTCGACAGTTTCGGTGACAAAGGCCCTTCCCTGGTGGACAGTCACCATAGTGCCGGTTACGAGCCTATGGACCTTGCCGGCTTGCCGGACTTCATGGCAATGGCGTTTTCGGAGTTCGCACTGGTGTGACCGGGAATTTGCGCTTGACGGCGACGGCTGCCCTGCTGTTTGGCCATGCGGCCATCGGCATCGCCGCCGCAACTGGAGACAATGCCTTGAACGATTGGCGTCCCATGCAGGACTGGCGGCAGTGCGTGCAACTGGCGCGGCCTGGCCTCATTTTCGAAATTCGCAACGCCGAGGGACTTTCCCTGTTCGCCGAGTGCTCGGAGACGCCGCCCGCCGCTCCCTGGGACTGGAAGTCGCCGCCGGTCGAGTTTCGCCCGATTGCCGAGCCGACGCCTCGGCACTCGACGCCGATGCCCAAGCCTGCCGGCTGACCGGCTGCGGCGCGCCGGACAGTCGCATCGCCCGATCTCGTCTGTTCATGTTTGTTAACCCCGTGGCGGTAGCCTCTGGCCTCGAGTCCTCGGCGGTGATCCGGAGCGGCGCAGGAGCAGATAGGCATGCAATCGGCACAACACGGCAGGGAAGCGCCATCCATCGTCGGCGCGGTTCGTGGTTATTTCGCCGCTGCCGCTCTGTTCAGCTTTGCCATCAACATCCTGTATCTGGCCGGTCCGCTCTACATGCTCCAGGTTTACGACCGGGTGATCTCGAGCGGCAGCATCACGACACTCGTCATGCTCACTCTGGTCCTGCTTCTCGCCTATGCGGCGCTCGCGGCGCTGGACATCGTGCGCAGTCGCATCGTAAGCCGCGCCGGTCTTCGTCTGGACGCGCTGCTGGCCGATCGCGTCGTTTCGGCCACGCTGGAGCAGGCGCCAGGCGCGACCGGGCGCAGCCAGCCGCTTCGCGATTTCGACACCTTCCGCCAGTTCGTCAGCGGGCCCGGCGTCCACGCCCTGTTCGATCTGCCATGGGTGCCGGTCTATGTCGGCGTCATCTTCATGCTTCATCCGGCATTGGGGCTCTTTGCGGCGGGTTGCGTCGTCGTCCTCGTCCTGCTGGCGTTCGCCAACGAATGGATGGTGCGCGCCGCGTCTTCCGAAGCGAACGAAACGGCGGCCAGGAATTATCAGTTCACCGAAGCAAGCCTGAGAAATGGCGAGGTCATCCGCGCCATGGGCATGACCGGCGGCCTGCTGCAGCGATGGGCCTGGGATCGCAACCGGATGCTGCGGCGGCAAATGGACGCCAGCGACCGCGCCGGCCTGATGTCCAGCCTCATCAAGTTCGGGCGCCTGTCCATGCAGTCGCTGGTGCTGGGCCTGGGCGCCTGGCTGGCGGTGCAGAGGCTGACGACGGTCGGCGCGATGTTCGCCGCCTCCATCCTTCTTGGCCGTGCGCTTCAGCCGGTGGAGCAGGTGGTGGCGGGCTGGCGCTCGCTGCTCGCCGCGCGCGCCGCCTACCAACGGGTGAGAAAGTTGCTCGACGCCAACCCCGTACCCGCCGAAGTCCTGATCCTGCCACCACCCACGGGAGAGCTCTCGGTTGAAAACCTGACCTTTATGGTGAACGGCTCGCAGAAACCGATCATTCGTGGCGTCAATTTCAGGTTGAGGGCTGGCGAATCGCTCGGCATCATCGGCCCGTCGGGCGCCGGCAAGTCGACCCTCGCCCGTCTCATCGTCGGTGTCCTGGCGCCCACCATGGGGAGCGTCAGGCTCGACGATGAGACGGGCGAGGGTCGACTTGCCGGCGCCCGACGGGCCGA